>JBGPUS010000243.1:0-4170 GCA_041491325.1 Nitrospirota bacterium
CAGCTCTTGCCGACCTCGGTCAAGCTTTTTAAGAGCGGCGTTGAATACCATTTGCCGCTTCCGGGCGACCACAATCTTGAAAACCTGCTCGCCGCGCTTTGCGTGTGCGAGCACTTCGGGTGCGAACAGACAACGCTTGCCGGCGCGGTAAATAATTATGAGGGCGTGGCCCGGCGCTTTTCCATGACCAAGACAAACCAGAACGTGCATGTGGTCGATGACTTTGCCCATAACCCCGTAAAGATAGCGGCTGCTGTTCGCGCGGCGCGGGGCCTCTCCGGGCGCATTATCGCCGTATACCAGCCGCATGGGTTCGGCCCGACGCGGTTCTTAAAAGATGAGTACATCGCGACCTTCCGGACCGCTTTTCAGCAGAAGGACTCGCTCTATCTTTTGCCGATCTATTATGCCGGAGGCACTGCGCAAAAAGATATTTCCTCGGAAGATATCATACGGGGCCTTGGTCCCGTGCTATTCAATGCGCAAGCGCTCAACAATCGTGATGAGTTATTGGCTAGTTTAAAAACCGATGCGAAATCGGAAGACTGCGTTCTGCTCATGGGAGCACGAGACCCGTCGCTGCCTGCTTTGGTAAAAAATATTGTGGAATTATTTGGCGGGGAACGGGGTAAGTCATAACCTTTCGCCCGCTCGCTGGGAACAGGGAGATATCTATACAATGAAGAATTTACAGAAACAGATTGCATTCGGCATCGGCTTGATCACGCTTTCAGCGCTGACGTTCTATTTTCAGATAAGAATCTTCCATTCCGAACGCGACACTTTTTTTTACCTGCTCCAGGACCTGGCCTTCGTTCCAATCCAGATCCTGCTCGTAACGCTTATCGTCGATCAAGTGATGCGGTCACGGGAAAAAACGGCGATGCTGAACAAGCTGAACATGGTTATCGGCGCTTTTTTCAGTGAGGCAGGCGCCTCCCTGCTCAAGGCGTTCTCGGATTTTGATCACCATATTGATCGCATCAGGCCGGATTTGCTCGTGAACGCGGACTGGGATGACCGGCGGTTTGACCGGCTCGTTACCGCTATGCAAACGTACGATTGCCGTATCGACGTGCAAAAGGGCGATCTGGGGGCGCTCAAAATTTTTCTAAACGAGAAGCGTGGTTTTTTCCTGAGACTTCTGGAAAATCAGGGATTGCTCGAACATGAGACGTTTACGGAACTGCTCTGGGCGGTCTTTCACCTGACCGAAGAGCTTGGGGCGCGGACCGAGGTGGCACTGCTCTCCGACACTGACCAAGAACATCTTGCCATAGATATCCGGAGGGCTTATGTAACCCTGATCAGTGAATGGCTCTGCTATATGAAGCACCTCAAGAAGGAATATCCGTATCTGTTCTCACTTGCCGCAAGAACAAACCCCTTTGATGAGAACGCGGCTGTCTCATTTGAGTAGGGTAAATGCGACTGAATTCCAAAGAGCGGCACTCCCCTTCGCGACGAGCTCTTAGGCTTCGCAACGAAGTTGTGATAGCGTTTAAAAAAGAGATTTGATTGGCTGAATCGTTATCGAGGGAACTCATTGTCATGAACCTAAAGACGGCGGTTGGAACCACGGATAAACACAGATGAAAAGCAAAATCAGTAATTTAGTTCATTTAAAGTTTCCACCTATCAGGTGATACGGGAATTTGATTTATGTTTTTGAATTATCAGTATTTATCTGTGTTCATCTGCCTGCGCCCGGCGTTTACGAGCCTGCACCCAACGCTTATGAGTGCGAAGCGCGAATGTCGGGTGTGTGTGCGCGAGTGCAGGGTGTGGTTAACTGCTTTTTTCAGGATGAACGGGACCGAGATCACGACCGTGGACTTGCTTCAGAAGTTCCTCACGGACTGGCCCATCGGCAGGCAGGTCAAGGTGCCCGTGCTCCGCGTGCAGGAACGGCTTGAGCTCGACGTTACACCTTCAGAGGCAGGGGCGCACGAATGAGTTCACCGGGATGAGTTGGAAAAATTCCAGAAGATCGGGGAGATGTTGAATTCTTTTCAGCCGGGATACGGTCATTGGCGCAGCAGAAAAAAACAAAGCCCACTCAGCTTCGGAGCGGGCTTTTGTTCTTAAAGATGGCTTACTTCGCGCCGAGGATCGCGTCTTTGGCTGCTTTGGCAACCCGAAACTTGACGACTTTCTTTGCCTTGATCTTTATTGTTTCGCCGGTCGCAGGATTCCTGCCCATACGGGCCTTGCGCTGCACCAGCACGAGCTTGCCGAGTCCCGGCAGCGTAAAGCTGTTCTTTGCTTCCTTGTAGGCTACCTGTGCGATAAAATCAAGTATGTCTGAAGCTGCTTTTTTGGTAAGCGACGCATTCTCTGCAAGTTTTGCCACGAACTGCGACTTCGTCATCGGTTTTGCCATGGATGCCCCTTCCGTTTTATCAGGATTGATTGAAATGCAGCAATAAAGAGCTTATTTCTTCTTGCTCTTCGGTTTTTTTACTTCCTTCTTTGCACCTTGCCGTGAAGCTGCCATGCCAATCACCTCCTTCTTGCGAAAGTTTCTGATTATCCCGCGTCAGGCGTTGCTTGGAGTGTCCTCTCCGCCTTCAGCCGACTGGCCCTGTTCCTCGCCGGGTTTTACTGCATTTTTTTCGAGTTTACGCTGCTTTTTTTCCTCGTTCTTTTTTTTCTTCGCCAGTTCCTTTTGACGTTTTTGAAAATCAAAATTCGGCTTTCCCACTGGGGCCTCCTCAGGAAAAATTTACGCACTAAGCCGCGCTTTGACAAGGGCGGGCCGGACAAGGCCAGCCCGCTGCTCTCTCAATGCGATGCCCCTTTTCAGGCGCTGCGTTTCCTCAGCTTCGTGCTTGGGTATTCGGTGCCGCAGATGACTGCGACGGCCTTCCCGGCCTTGGCCCCGAACTCGAACCCGAACCGGTTGGCCGCGCGCGCTTGAGGAGCTTCCGTCGTCGCTTCTGCGCTTCCAGCCGCTTATTCTTCTTTTTCACCGAAGGCTTTTCGTAATGACGGCGCTTCTTCAGTTCTCCTAAGAGGCCGTCCAACTGGAGCTTCTTCTTCAAGTCCCGCAGGGCTTTTTCGATGTTCTGGGACTGGACCCTTACCTCCACGATCTTCCTCCTCCGCCGCCGCCGTATCCTCCGCCGCCGCCGCGATTACCACCCCTGCCGCCACCGCCTCCGCCTCCGGACCCTGAGCGCTCGGTCTTCGGCTTGGCCTCGTTCACCGTAATTGTCCGGTCCATAAACGACGTGCCGTTCATGGTCGTGATCGCCTTGGCTGCGTCCTCATCCGACGCCATCTCCACGAAACCGAACCCCTTGGATCTGCCGTTCGTCTGATCGACGATCAGCGTCGCGGAGAGAACTTCGCCGATCTTCGAGAAGGCTTCCCGCAAATCTTCTTCTTGGGTGTTATACGACAAATTCCCAACATACAATTTCTTCGCCATGTGCTTCCTCCTGTTTGATTTCAAGTTCACGCTGACGGTCGTTGCCGCACAGCGCGTATACGTTTTCTCCGCGGTCACGCTGCATCCCCGAAGGGCGGGGGACGCGAACTCGCGCGGGCATCCGCAAACCTCATCGCTCGCCAACCATGTATGCTGTCGCTTTTTACGTAAGAAAAGGTGAGAGCAGAGAGAGTCAGTGACGTTGATGAGACGCGGACGACCTCTTGTTCCGGAAAACGAGAGGGCCTAGCCCCGTTGATGGTGTGTATGTTTATTATACGCTTTTCGTCGTCAGTTGCAAGGTTTATTCGAGAAAAAAACCGCAAATACTGTTTCCGGGCATTCGCGTTACCGTAGGCACGCGGAGGCTCCTTATTCCGTTTTGCACTCAAGCGGAGCGAACAGGATGAACGGCAGGGGAAAATCAACAAAATCAGACCCTTACGATTAAATTCGGGCTCTTGCGAGAGCAACATATCGGCCCGTTAACTTAAAATAAAATTGTGCGTGCTTTTATTTCCATGCTTTAGAATAGCACCGGTTTGTCCGCCAGTCAATAATGAGCCGGACATTTTATTCCAGTTCTTATAGAGCAATAATGTCTGCATCAGTCCTATTCGTCGGCGTTCTGATGCAAATATGAGACGGCTCCTCGTACCGCTTCCCGCCACGGAATTGTGAGGCCTTTTTCACCCCGATGGCAGGCGGCGATGAGCCTGAGCGCGTGAACTGACTAG
>JBGPUS010000244.1:0-4136 GCA_041491325.1 Nitrospirota bacterium
AAAAGGAGGACCATGAGACACATTCAAGAACCCACAATAATTCGAGCCGCCGGCAGCCCGCCCAAACAGATTGAGGAGTTTATCGGAAGGGTGAATTCACAAACTTCCGAGGTCAGCGTGGCAAGGATGACCAGCCCAACAGGATGGTCCGAGCCGGGCCAGACGCCGCAGTTCAATGAATACACGATCGTCCTGAAGGGAACACTGCGGGTCACGTTGAAAAATAAGCAACTTGATGTAACGACGGGCCAGGCGATTATCCTGGAAGCCGGCGAATGGGTCCAATACAGCACGCCCTATGACGGCGGAGCGGAGTATATCGCGGTATGTCTGCCTGCGTTCTCGCCGGAGTCCGTCCAGCGAGACGCATAACCTAAAAAGAGAGTTGGACACTGAAGAACCGGATTAGCATGATAAAGGCGGATAAATCCTGAAACAAAGCTTTCGCCTTTTGGGTGAACTGATAAGCAGAAAAGAATCCGCCGTTATCAGGTTTTTATCCGCTTTTATCGTGTCAAATGCATACTTGATTATCTTAAAGCATTGGAGTGGTTATGACCGATCAAAATCCTGAGAGCTTTAGCGGATTTTCAGTTAAAAGCCTCGCTTTTTTAAAAGCGCTGAAGAAGAACAACGACAAGCTTTGGTTCGAGGCGCACAAGCACGAATATGAGCAGCACATCCTGCAACCGATGCAGCAGCTTGTAGCAGACCTCGGGGAATTCATGCTGACCATCGATCCGCAAATCGAGGTCCGGCCCGCGGTGAATAAAACGATCTCCCGCATCTACCGGGACACCCGGTTTTCCCGCGACAAGTCGCCGTATAAGACCGCGATGTGGATTACCTTCAAGCGCCCCGGCGAGGGTTGGCAGGAACGGCCCGCTTATTTTTTCGAGCTCGCGCCCGATTCGTACCGCTACGGCATGGGCTTCTATGCCGCGTCGAAAGACACGATGGATGCATTACGCGAATTCATCGACGCAAAACCGAAGGAATTTCAGAAGGCTGTCTCGTTTTTGTCGAAGCAAAAGGACTTCACTATCGAAGGCGAGCTGTACAAACGGCCCTTGCGGAAAGATGCTTCCAAGGAGATACTGGGCTGGTATCAACGTAAGAACGTCTATCTCGTCTGTAACCGAAAGATCGATAAACGGCTCTTCAGCAAGCAATTGGAGGATGACCTCCGGACCGGGTTTATTCTTCTTGCTCCGTTGTATCGTTTCTTCGAAGGCCTGGTCTAAATCGAGTCGACAGTCGCATCGATGGAATAAAGAAGATGAATACTACTATCGCTTATAGTACAATGCAAAATGGCGACGAGAACCGGATAAGCGTCTCGCGCAAAGCCGTAGCCTGCACTTGCGTAAGCGCGGCCATAAACAAAGGACGCCAAAAAAGCCTTCAAATTTTTAGTTTTAAAACCTGAATGATTTGGCCTTTCTTTGCGAGCTTAGCGACTTTGCGCGAAATATTCTTCCCATGCAGAATTTGATTTATAATTGACTAATTTGAAGATCGAGGAAAACGCATGAACCCTGCATTGGTATTGATAGATATTCAGCGGGACTATTTCCCGAATGGACGGATGGAAGTCGTCGGCGCAGTCGAAGCAGCTCAAGTTGCTAAAGGCTTATTGGATCATTTCCGGGAAGCGAAATTACTGATTGTCCATATCCAGCATATTTCCACGCGGCCGGGAGCCACATTCTTTCTGCCGGGCACGGAGGGCATGCATTTTTACGAAAGCGTGAGGCCCCTCCCCGGTGAAATGGTGATCAAAAAGCATTTCCCGAACAGCTTTCGGGATACGGGCCTGCAGGAATATCTTCTTTCCAGGAAAATCATGGAACTGGTAATCTGCGGGATGATGTCGCACATGTGCATTGACGCGACTATCCGTGCGGCATTCGACAAAGGGTATCAATGTATGGTCGCCCACGATGCCTGTGCGGCGAGGAACCTCGTTTTTCATGACGAAGAGATTCCCGCAAATCATGTTCATGGGGCGTACATGGCCGCGTTGGGAGGTGTTTATGCGAAGGTGTTAAGCGGGAAGGAAATCACCGTGAAGCTCTTAGAGCGGCCCCCTGCGTGATGGAGGCCCAAGTATCAAGCGTCACGAAGGTTAACAAACTATCAAAGATGGAGCTCTCGTAAGAAGTCCTAAAAGTTGTCTTTGCGAGCGTAGCGAAGCAATCTCGGTTGTATCAAGAGCTTCGAGATTGCCGCAGCGCAAAAAACGCTCCTCGCAATGACGCTCCGGGAGTTTTTCAGCAGCCAATTAGAGAAGTTTCAGCATAAGAAAGGTAAGTAAACCATGCGACTCTCAACATTGCAGAAGCTCGGGGGAGATTTCCCTGATCGCGAGGGGATGAAAATCCCCCTCTGTCCCCCTTTTTCAAAGGGGGAGGTTCCCCTCTTTGGAAAAGAGGGGTTAAGGGAGATTTTTGAAATCCATATTTAACGGGTCACATGAATATTTTCGAGTGAAAAAAAATGAACCTCCTTTTCGACCTTGACGGCACCCTCACCGATGCCCTTCCCGGAATAACGAACTGCATCCGGCACGCGCTCCTCGCGCTCGGAAAGCCTGCGCCTGAACCGGAAGCCTTACGCTGGTGCATCGGACCGCCTTTGAAAAAGAGCTTTTTATCTCTCTTAGGAACTGATGACGAAGAGCTTGCTGAAACAGCGCTCATAAAATACCGGGAGCGCTTCGCTTCGACCGGTATGTTTGAGAATGCGGTCTACCCGTCCATCCATCATGCGCTTTCAGAACTGCGAGAGGCAGGGCATACTCTTTATGTCGCTACTTCGAAGCCTGTTGTTTATGCCGACAGGATCATAGACCACTTCGGACTGCGGAAGTATTTCACTAACGTCTATGGCAGCGAACTCGACGGCAAGAGAAGCGATAAGACCGAGTTGCTCGCCTATCTTATGGACCGCGAGGCTTGCGGGACTTCCAACACGGTAATGATCGGCGACCGCGACTACGACATGATCGGCGCTAAGAAAAACGGCATTGTCGGCGTCGGCGCGCTTTGGGGATATGGCTCCACGGAAGAGCTGCGGAATGCGGGCGCCGTACACTGCATCGAGTCGCCGCTGCGAATCAAGGACGTGTGCGGCGGATAACGCGTCGCATGAATCGCCCGGGGCTGAACCTATCAGCAACAGATACATTTGAAGGATGCGAGCGGGAAAGGATAAGGCTTGCTTTTCGGACCTCTTTGACTTGCATTTTCTGATATTGTTCTCAAAACAGAATGGGGAGGATTCTACTAATTATGAAGACGATCGGGTTCATACCGCCTGAGCTTCTCAGTATTTGCATGCCCGTTGTTGACCAATTTCACAAAAAGCAAGGTTTAAGCAATCTTGCCGCAAACATCGCCGAGGATGATAACAGTGCCGCCCTGACATCGATCCCCGAAGCTTTTGCCGTATTGAACGATACGAATCGGCTCTATAATATACGGAAATGGTGTTTTCTGGCCAGTATCGGGATTGTTTGCCTTTCTTTCCTGGTCCCCTGGTGGAGTCTTTTAACACTGGGCGTTATATTTCTTGCGGATAGATTTTTAGCTTATCGCGAGAAGAGTGGATGGAAGTTTCTCTCCGCTGTTCTCCTAAGCCTTGAAATGCTCACCAATAATTTTGCGGGTTGGGGGAAAGCGTATCCACAAGCGAGAGCCGAAGCATTGGGGATACTGAAAGATAATCCGGAAGCGCCTAAGTCAACATGGTTGGATTATTATTTACCGCAAAGAGCCGAACTCGATTCATCACGTTCAAAGGCTTTCGAACCGTCAAAGGAATCATAGGCTCAGGTCTTTTGTATTGATATTGATGACATTGTTAGGGTCAACACCATGACAAAAGACCTATAAGTTTCCCGCTTGTGCAGACCGCCAAAAGGCAGGGCGTCCATCCACGGGAATTTCCGCACACCCTCCACACAGCCGATGCCGCCACGGCGCAGGCGGCGCTGTATAAGAATTCAAGTTGAAATTAAACCCGGCGGAGCATACAATAGCGGCATGATGGTTTCCGGCCTTAGGTATACGAGGGTGCAGAGGGATGCGCTGTCTCTTCGGCAGGTCGCAACGGTTGCGGAGTAAAAAGGGCTA
>JBGPUS010000245.1:0-4109 GCA_041491325.1 Nitrospirota bacterium
CTCGCCATAGATTTCCTGTTCATAGGTGAAGGGATTGCGCGTAAACAATACGGAGGTCCCGGAGCCCGTCGTGTTCCCATAGACCATCTGCATCAACGCCACCGCCGTACCCCATTGGCCGGAAAGGGCGACGGTTTTTCTGAACTGCCTTGCCCGCTTACTGAACCATGATGCGTAGACCGCTTGTATTGACAGGCGTAATTGTTCGTACACGTCCCCGGGGATTCGCAGACCTCTCCGTGATAGTTCCTCGTTATAGAGACCGGTAAGCTCCTTCAGACGGTCTGGACCGAGGGCATCTCCATCGGCTGCCCCAAGCTTTTTCATGAAAGCATCCCGGATGTTCTCGAACAGACTCGACTCAAGACCGAGCACCACCATGCCGTAGTGTTCCATAAACCTTCGGTACGAGTCCCAGGCGAGCCTGGCGTCACCCGTCTCCCGTATGAACGCCTCGATCGTTTGTTCGTTCATCCCGCAGTAGAGGAGTGACGAGAGGATGCCTGGCATGGACGCATACGAACCGCTTCTGACCGAGAGAAACAGCGGTTTTTCGTTTCCGCCGTATATTGTCCCGGTCTCCTTTTCTACGTTTCGCACGGCCTGTTTCAGGACGGATAAAAATTCAGGCCCTTCGGTATATGACCGGTATTGGTTCGTGTGCAGCGACGAAAGAACGCAGCCGGGGGGGACAAGAAAGCCCCTGTTTCGGAGATAGACGAGGTTCTTTGCCTTTCCGCCCAAAAGCGGCGCCAGCTTCATCGCCTCCTCATCGGATAAATCGGGGAGCGCGAAAAAGTTACTGTCCTCTCCGGAAACATCCGCGTTCAGTTCGTCGTCAAGCCCACGTTCTATACGACGGACAAGCGCGCTCAAAAGCCCTTCAATAAGCCTGTCCGATTCAACGAGACCGGGCACGTCGTTTATCATGTCCCGAAGAATAATATCCGCTGCTTTAGGCTCAAAAGCGCTGCCCTCGGGGTCGAGGTTCACCAGCGTGTCCGGCAAAGCCTCGCGGGGGTATAGCTTCAAGATGTTCGTGAGCGGTCCCAGAAAGGTCCGATTGAAGCGCTCCACCATCCATGTAAGCTCCTTCCGCCACGTTTTGAGCAGGTCCGCAACCTGCGACAGGCGCAGCGCGCTCTTGTTCAGGATCACGATGAGTTCGTCGATCTGCGCGTTCCTGAATCCGCGCAGAACCAGCAGTTCGTATGCGGCTATGAGCGCGGCAATTCCTTGGATCGTCTCTTCCGGCGCAACCGGGTCTTTTACGTTGATGCCCGAGATCACTTCCTCCAGCAGCACTTGCATCTTTGCTTCGCGCCGAAGCAGTTCGCCCAGCGCGTCGAATTTCGGCTCATAGTACGAGCCGAGCACCGACGGGATGCCGAAGGCGATGTGCCGTTTGAAGTACAGCGACTCCCGCGCCGCGGTCTTCTCCGGGGAAAGTACTGTCCGGTTCAGCGCCTTGATTTGTTCGAGCGTGGCCGAAAGCGCCGCGTACGGATTCGCCCGATCGAAATCCCTGCTCAGGAAAGAATACTTTTTCACGAGCTCCCGGTACAGCTTGCAGAGCAGCATGACCTTGGCGCGCATCTCGTCGTTGCCCGGATGCAACGGACCCTGTATCGATGCTTCTGACGCGCTCAGGAGCTTTTCAAGGCGCAAACCGGTGTTGTCGAGCGCGCCGAGGGATTCAAGGAACGGCTTGATAACAACGGAATACCGCTCCCACAATGCGGGCTTGAGCGTGTCATAAACGTCCCGCGGCAGCGCCTCCTGGAGAAGCGCGGGGTCGCCATTCACCCATGAGCGGATGATTTTTTCTATGAGAGGGACGTTGAAGTTGCTCGCATTGACATGCACCTGTTTCCGCAGAAAATAGAGGGCCGGGTCGTCGCCCCAGGAATCAAGCTCCGTGGAATAATCCCGGATCACGCTCACGGCCCCCACGTCGTTGAAATACACCGGCAGTTTTTTCAATAACAGATAGTTCGGCAGGGGATTCTCCCGCATTACGCCGGAGTTGAGGTAGGCAGAGACCTTGCGCTGAAAAAGCTTGTCGTCGGGAATAAATACCCCGCTCACGTACAGATTCGCCGTCACGTGGATCAGCGCGTCCAGGAGCCGTTCTCCGCCGAGCTGCAGGATGTCCAGGAATTTCGAGAGCCGTTCCAGGTGCCGCGGGTCCACAAGCTCGGCCCAGGTGTCCGTTGAGAGACCGCTGATTTTTGCCGATGGAATCAAAAGCTGTGTCAGCAGGGTGCAATAGTACCGAATCAGTTCGTCGCTCGCGGACTCAAGAATTGACCGTGCAATCCCAGGGTTCATCAGGAGCTCTTCCCTGAGCCCCGGTTTTGTCTGGTGCAGGCGATCGAGCAATGAGAAACACGCATCGACTTTGCCGAGCTTGATCAACGTATGCATGATCCGGGGAACATTCTGATGCACGCTTTCAAGCGCCCTGCCCGACATGCCCGGAAGGAGCGAGAACAATTCTACAAGGGTATTGATGAGCGGCCCGACAGAGTCCTTGCGAAAAGACCTGTCGATGACATCGAAGAAAGCGCTCACCATCTTCTCGTTGTCGATCAGTTCCGGGTTCAGGCCGGCAAAAGCGGCAAGAACTTTCTGATAATTTTTTTCCTCAAGAAAGCGCTCTGTCTCGGACAGTTGTTTCAAAAAGTGCTGTCTCCCCGTGCCGACATAGTTGTTCAGCAGGGCATAATCGTCGCTTTGCAGGAAGTCTTTGATGGAACGGAGGGCCGACTCGTTGAACAGGGGCATCTTCGCTGTTTTTGCCCGCACCATGCCGAGGATGTTCTTGAGAATAGGGCCAAGCTCCGTGTCCGGAAATTTTTCATGGATCGACGCAAGGACCACTACGGTCCGCCGAACGTGCGGTGTGAAATTCGCCCGCGCTTCATTCATCTCTCGGAGCCAGACATCAACCACGGACCGCAGTTTTATCGGATCAGCCTCGTGCTGAAGGGGAAGTTCTAGACTATCGAGAAGGTTGGATGCGGGCTTGCTGGTATGGGCGTTGCCGGACCGTTCCGCGGCAAGCCGGGAAAAATGAACAAGCATGGGAAAGGAACCGTAGAACGCGTCCCTGACGGACCAGAACAGGTCGATCGAAAAACCGTTTATTTTTTCAGAAAAGGCATTCCAGTCCTTCTTCGTAGAGAGGATAGACGAAATGACGTCCTCCGCCTTCTGCAAAAGCCCGGCCTTCTCCCGCAGGGGACCGGTGAGGCGCTTGAAGTCCATGTCCTTGAGCTCGTCCGAAAGCTCGACGGCCGACAGGTAGAGGCCGTCGGCATTTTCCCGTTTTAGCAAAAAAGAGCCGATGTGCCTGCCGCTCTGGGTGAGGTCTAATTGGAGGTCCCGTGCGTTCCGGACGCGCCCGCTTTCGGCGCTTAGTTCAAAGCTGCCCTCGTGGAGCGAGGCGCGCGCCAGTTCTACTCCGCTCCGGATCAGGCTGACCTCATAGTCCCCCGCGGGCATGGCCAGGACCGTGCCGGTGAGCGTCGCCAGACCGCCTTCTTCTGCCATGCAGAAATCTTTTGCCGCGAGCGAGGTAATAACGCCCTTATACGCCGTAGCGAGGGTGCCGATTAAATAATCAAGGCTGCATATGTTGTGTGAAGGGCTCATGAACTTTTCGTTGCTCTCGCTAGTAGTGTAACACGATCTCAGGGAAGATTCTACGTGCGGCGTGACTTTAAAATGATTGTCTCGACTCCGTTGTTAGACATTTTATGCAACAACGGTGTTGACAGAGAGGCTAAATTATCATATCTTTCACCTAATGCACGTTTAAGAACGGAGGGGGCGCGTATGAGAGTATCCACAATAGTCGTCTGGTTCATGCTCGGTCTTTGTACTGCTGTGGCTCAGGCGGGAGAAATGAAAGAAGTTGTGTTGAAGGACGGGAGCGTCATCAGCGGAGAGGTCCTGTCCTTGACCAACGGCATTTACACAGTCAAATCGGACATCCTCGGCACGATCAAGATTGAAGAAGCAAAAATACGCCTCATTCGGGAAAAGTCGCCGGGCGGGACCGGACAATCGACAATGAACAGCGGCACGACGGGAGACGTAAAATC
>JBGPUS010000246.1:0-4081 GCA_041491325.1 Nitrospirota bacterium
ATGGTGGGCCTTTGCGCGTTGCTGAAGTTGACGCAAATCTCCGGTGAACAGAATATCATGGAGGGCCTCCACCGTGCGCAGGCCCATCTTGGCGCTGCTGCCCGCGGTCAGGATACAGAAACAGAGCTCCTCGAATATCGCGCGGTCGCCGCGCTCGAACACTTTTCGGAACTCGCCGAGCCGTTTGACGATCTGCGGCTTTTTCTCCCGGTAGTCCCGTTTCAGTTCGTCAATGCGTTCTCTTCCAGGCATTGTAGCCGCCCTTCAGGTTGACAAGGTTCTTGTATCCCATGCCCATCAGCCGTTTTATCGCCCAGATGCTCCGGTTGCCGCTCTGGCAGTATACGACGAGCTCTTTGTCTTTCTTGAGCTTCTTGATCCTGTCCCCGATTTAGGCCAGCGGCACATGGACCGCGCCGGGAATGTGCCCATGCCCATACTCCTTGTCCGTACGGACATCAAGGATCACCATGCCTTTTTTTTGATCCAGTTCACGCGGAGAAATCTGCTTGATCCCCAGACGCCCCAGAATACCAAACAGCTTGAAAAGCAGGTACAGGGCGAAAAAAGTGAGTAGAACAGTTGATGCAGTATCCAAGGTAAACCCTCCTAAAGTAATTTCTGCCTGCGGAAAATGTAATAGCCTGATTTCTAATGCCTGCTGAACGCTGTGATCATAATCACCCCTGTTTTACCGGCAGTTCTATGATGAACCGCGCGCCCCGGGGTTGATTGTTCTCCGCGCGGATGGAGCCGCCGTGGTCCTTGATGATTCTTTGAACGATGGCAAGCCCCAGGCCGCTTTTTTTCTTTTTCCGCGAAAAATCCGGCTGGAACAACTTGGGCACGTCCTCAGCCGACACCCCGGGTCCATCATCACACACGCTGATCCGCGCCATGCCCGCCGTTGTCATTGCCGCCGCGACGGTGATCCGGCCCTTGCCTCCCATTGCCTCGACTGCGTTTTCAAACAGGTTGATGAAGACCCGCTTCATCTGCTCGCGATCGAGA
Organism: Nitrospirota bacterium; assembly: GCA_041491325.1. Lineage (GTDB taxonomy): Bacteria > Nitrospirota > UBA9217 > UBA9217 > UBA9217 > JBAZLV01. Next base: position 1,012 of record JBGPUS010000246.1, read on the forward strand.
AACACCTCGGGCAAATCCAGGGGAATATTCCTGTCGAAAATCGTGTCCTTATGCGCCCCTGCATAGAGCTGGACCACGCCTTCCACCACGGGTGCAAGCGGTTGGACCGTGGGGTTGGAACTCGGCATTCGCGCAAAATCCGCGAATTCGTCCACCAATTTCCGCAGGCCGCCGGCCTCCTGAATGATCGTCCTGCTGCATTCGTCGAACACCGTGTCGAAGTCAGGGGCCCCCTCCGCGTGTTTCTTGCGGAGCCGTTCCGCGGAAAGCATGATCGGGGTAAGGGGATTTTTAAACTCATGCGCGATGCGCCGCGCGACGTCCTGCCAGGTCTCGGCCTTCTTCGCGCGGAGCAACTCCGTGAGATCATTGAACGTGATGAGCGTTCCCATGGTCTGGCCCGCGCCGTCCCGAAGCGTGGAGACACGCATCCGCAGCGTCAGCATCCTGCCGCGCACGTTGAGCGACAGTTCCTCCTCGGTCCTTCCCGCGCCCTCTTCGAGCCTGCGAAACAGGTTGCGTATCGGGTCCAGTTCGACGAACCCGAAGGCCTCGTCGTACCGCTTCCCGAGCGCGTCCTGCTCGGAAAGGCCGAGAAGTTCCGAGGCCGATTGATTGACCGTCGTGATCCTGCCGCCGCGATCGATGGAGACGACGCCGGTGTCGATGTTCGAAAGGATCGTTTTTTTGTAGTTTACTTCCTGCTCAAGCTGGCCCCGCGAGTTCTTCAATTCGTGCGTCATTCTGTTGAATGAACCGATCAGCACACCCACTTCGTCGCCCGAGGTTTCGTCGATCTGGTAATCAAGTCTGCCCGCGGCCACTGCTGCCGTGCCTTCCGCCAGCTTTCTGATCGGCACCGTGATGCCGGCGGCCACGCGGAGCGCCACCCAGATCGCCGCCAGCAGGAGCGCCAGTGTTACGGCGAGGAACCCGAGGCGGTAGGCCAGTTTGATCGGCTCCTTAACCTTGAAAGCCGAGCGATATTGCGAATACCCCTCGCGCACGTCTTCGGCTTTCGCGGCAAGACTTTGGGGAATGTAGTAGCTCACGGCAATCGCCGCGGCGACCTTCCGCTCTTCCGTGGAGTCGTAGAGCGGGACCACGGCCCGCATGACAGCGCCTTTTTTCCCCGAAGCCGTCACTTCCGCCGTCTCTTGTCCGGAGAAGGCCTCGGCCACCAGACGCGAAGGAGTCTGCGAAAACGTCCGGGCCGGGAACTGGTCTGTGAGCACGAGCACGGACCGTTCGCGCGGAGCCGTAAAGAACTCCACCGAACCGAGGCCGTATTCCCGTGCTTTCTTATCCAGGTAGGCCTTGAGCACCGGGCTCTCAAATCTGTTCAGAAGCCGGGTTTCCGTGATCTGCCCGCTGATTTGCCTGCCAAAGACCAGCGCGTCCTGCTGGAGCCGGTTGTAGTACTCCTCGGCGATGGCGACCGAATCCTTGAGCGAGTTTTCTATTCTCAGCGTGAACAAGCGCTCGATGCTGCTCGTGAACATGCCCGTTCCAATGATGAACAAAAGCACCGGCGGAATAAACGACAGGCTGACAAAGGCGGTGACTAATTTGGTCCTGAAGCGGGCGCCCAGCACACCCTGCTTTTGCTCTATCCAAAGCTTCCAGAGACTTTTAGCGGTAAGAAAAATGACTGTGGCCAGAAGCAGGAAGTCCGCAATGATAAGGATGAGAATGAGGATATAGTCGGAAAGCGGCCCTTGAAAGCCCCGGTACTCAAGCTGGAGCGCCGTGACAATGCCTGTCGCCACAAGAACGAGAAGGATGCCGAGGACTCCTCTCCAACCGGTCGGCCCTTTTTTACTATCAGTCGTCATCGTACCGCAGAATACCAAAATCCCTTGCCAAAAGCAAGGTCATGCTGTGTCAAACGGCATTTATTCGCTTGACAAACAAGAGGTTTCTCGTATATCTTTAGAAAAAATCGGACCGCATAATTAGGCAATGCTCACCGGATCCAAAACAATCCGCTGAGCTTTTTCGGAGACATGACTTTTGTTAAAAACAGGAAGAATACATCGGGAGGCAGGAATGCTCAGTGCGCCTAAGAAACTCATGCAATCAGGGGGGGCACTTCTTGTTCTCGCGCTGATTATGCTGTTCCCCGCAACCGCCCGCTTGCAAGAGCAGAATGCCCCCCCGGCGCCACAGCAAGAGCAGCCCAACGAAGCCCAGGCGCCGCAGAAACCGGGGGAGTTGATTATCCCCGAAGGCAAGGCAACGACGCAACCCGAAACCCTTGAACAGAACCAAACAGCCGTGCCCGGCGAGGACAAGGAAACCGGGGAGCCGGAAGAACCCGAAACCGCATCAGCTCAGACAACAGGCGCACCCTATAGCATAAAAAAAGGAGACACGCTCTGGGACATTTCGAACGCCTTTCTGAAAGATCCTTTTTTGTGGCCTTTTATCTGGAAAGCGAACCCGTACGTCGTTGATCCCGATCTCATTTATCCCGACAACAAGCTCATAATCCCGAATCTCGCCCCGATCGAACGGGCGTTGAAGGAGCCGGTCCCGCAAAAACAGGTCGTTGAGAAAAAAATTACGGCGGCGAAAGTCCCGCAGCCCGAACCGCAGCCGGAACTGCCGTCAGGGACCGGCATTGCTTCGGCCGGCGTGAAAGCGCCGCCGGCGCCCGTTGGCGAGGAGACGGCGACTGAGGAGCGAAGCAAGCTCATCATCCCCGAGGAGCAGCCCGTCCCGATCATCGACAAGTACGCCATGCTCAGCGCCGGTTTCGTGAATCAAGAGGAATATGACGGCAGGATCGTGGGCGCGCCCGAGGATGCGAAGACGATTTATAGCTATGACGACCTCGTCTATGTAACGATCCCCGCCAAGCAGACCGTTAACATCGGCGATAAATTTTTGATCTATGCGCCCTTGCACGATGTACAGCATCCGATCCTGAAAAAGACGCGGTTCGGCAGGCTGATTGCGGGGCTCGGAATTCTCCAGATAACGGCCAAGGATGCTTCCGGAAAATATACGGCAAAGATCACGCTTTCCTTTGATACCATAGAAAGAAACAACATGCTCACGCCGTACC
>JBGPUS010000247.1:0-4053 GCA_041491325.1 Nitrospirota bacterium
CTACCTTCTGGCCTAGCGATACGAGGCCCAGCCTATTCTCCTTTACATACACTTTGATCCAGGGATGTTCCAGATCGCCGATCGTGAATACCGGGACGCCCGCGGACACGGTTTCGCCCTCCTCGACGTGCTTACCAATCACGGTTCCGGCCAGGGAAGCATGAATCGCCGTGTCTTTCAGCCTCACGTCCGCGGTTCTGAGGGCCGCGCGCGATAATTCAAGCTGTGCCCGCGCCACGTCGAATGCCGTCTTTGCCGACTCCATCTGTTGAGCCGTAATAACACCACTTTTATAAAGGGGTCCATACCGTTCGAAGTCCTTTTTAGCCTTTTCCATCTGGGCCTCGGCATTACTCACGCCGGCTTTGTACTGCATGAAAAGGCTTTCATACTCCGCGCTGTCAAGGACCGCGATTTTGTCGCCTTTCGCCACGGTCCTGCCCTCATCGCTCAGAAGGGAAAGCACCCTGCCCGGTATCTTAAAGCCGATACGTGTTTCAGTCACCTCAACGACGCCCGACAGGACGAGCGGGGCATGATCGCGCGCTGTACGGAACAAACCATAGACTCCGGCCGCCACTACTGCGAGAACAATGATTCCGGCGATGATGAATCGTCTTTTTTTCATATGTTTAACCCTTCAATGTCGCTCTACAATGCATTTTGCGAAATTGTTCCACAGCTTCGTTCCCTCTCTCGCCAGGGAAAAAGAGAAGCCGCTTAACGACCACCTAAAGGTCAACCCCTGCACCATCCCGATGAACATCAGGGCAGTTGTTTTAGGGTCCAGGTCGCGGCGTATCATTTTTCGGCGCTGCCCTTCTCTTATGAACGATGCAAGTCTCGTAGAAAAAGCGTACATGGCTTTGAGTACCTTTTCCCTAAGCTTTTTATTCACGTGGAGTTCTTCGGAGAACAGAAACCGCGGCAGACCCCGGTTTTTTTCCATCAATTCGAGTTGGAGCGAATAAAACCGTTTCAGCGCTTTGACCGGAGAAGCGGAAAAAACCGAGGCAAGTTCCATATTCCCGCGGATCCGGTCACGGGCGTATTCAAAGCAGGCGACATATATTTCATGCTTGTTTTTTATATGGCGGTACAGGTTCGCTTCGGACATACCCACTTCACCGGCAATGGCCGAGGTGGTAAGGCTGCTCACGCCGCGCGTGCCGATGATTGCAAGCGTGGCCTGCACGATCTGATCGCGTCGCACATCGCCGCGGACTTTTTTATTGGTTTTGACGGCTGTCATAGTTTTCTCGCGACAATGTAAGTTAATAATTACTTACATTGTATATTTTATCAGACCGGCCGGTCCTGTCAAGGGGATTTTTATTGACAGCTGAATACGGAAACCGCTATACTAAAGCACGCTGGATCAGACTATGCACCGAACAAAATATGCCATCAGGCGACTTTCCATCATCACCATCCGTGTATCGGTTTTAATCGCGCTCGCCGTCGTTTTCATCCTACCCTCGTCCCCGTATCTAAAACAGATCCATGCTGAATTCGCCCTGCAAGAAGCCCGCGTCATCGCCGTGAATGACGGCGACACGGTGACACTTCTGATAAACGGGAAAAAACAGCGAACGCGTCTCATCGGCATCGACGCGCCGGAATTGGGGCAGCGTCCGTGGGGTGAACGGGCAAAAGAACAGCTGGCCGGGATCCTGAGGCAAAACAGGTGGATGGTTTACGTGGAGACCGATAGCGTAAGAATAGATAAATACGACCGGCTGCTCGTATATCTTTGGACAAAAGAGAATGAGTTCATCAACGAACGGATGCTTAACGACGGGTACGCCGTGCTGTTCACAATCCAGCCGAACAGCAGGCATCTTGATCGATTTAAAAAGGCCCAGCGCAACGCACGGGAGAAAAAGATAGGTATCTGGGGACCGGAGGGGTTACAAGAAAGACCGTTTGACTACAGGAAGGCACATCCGAGGAATTAGCCGAACGCGGTTGTTATAAGTCTATCATTCCCGCCGCGTCACTGAGCGGGAGTCTGGCTGTAATCGTTAAAAAACCATATCCCCGTTAGAAGCAACGGGGATGACAATCTTCAAAGGCATGCTTTTATTCCGAACCGCAGAAGCTCTTTCCCGGTTTATTTGTTTAGTAACGCCGCTGCTTCCTTGGCAAAATAGGTCAGGATCATGTCCGCGCCGGCACGTTTGATCGAGATAAGCGATTCAAACATGGCGCGCTCGCCGTCGAGCCAACCGAGTTTGGCTGCGGCCTTGATCATCGAAAACTCTCCGCTGACGTTATACGCCGCCACGGGCAGATTATACTGCTGTTTTACCTGGTAGATGATGTCCAAATACGCAAGAGCGGGTTTTACCATCACGATGTCCGCGCCTTCGTCTATATCCAATGCCACTTCCCGGAGCGCCTCGCGGCTGTTCGGGGGGTCCATCTGGTATGACCGGCGATCTCCGAACTGGGGCGTGGATTCCGCCGCCTCCCTGAACGGACCGTAGAAACTCGATGCATATTTGGCTGCATAGGACATGATCGGGATGTCCTGAAAGCCTTCGGCGTCGAGCGTCCCGCGGATGGCGCCCACGCGGCCATCCATCATGTCCGACGGCGCAACCATGTCAGCGCCTGCTTTCGCGTGGGAGAGGGCTTCCGCGGCAAGGAGTTCGAGCGTGGCGTCATTCTGGACCACGCCATTCTTAACAACGCCGCAGTGGCCGTGACTGGTGTACTCGCAAAGACAGACGTCGGTGATTACAATGAGGTCGGGAATCTTGTTTTTAACGGCCTTGATCGCTTGTTGAACGATCCCCTTTTCCGAGTATGCTTCGCTGCCGACTTCGTCTTTGTGTTCCGGGATACCGAAAAGAAGCACGGCCGGTATTCCGAGGCCTTTCACTTCTTCGCAGTCTTTGACGATATGATCGATGGACTGCTGGTAATTCCCGGGCATGGAGCTGATTTCCTTCTTCACGCCCTTGCCATGGGTGACGAAAAGCGGATAGATGAAATCATCCGGGGACAGTTTCGTTTCTCTGACCATGCGCCGTACGTTTTCGTTCGCGCGCAGTCTTCTCGGCCGGTGCACCGGTTGAAACATGGGGGGCTCCTCGTTGGAAAATGAAGATAGGAAAGAACGAACGTAAGAAGGTAGGCAGATGCCAATACCCCGCTTACGTTCTTACCTTCGCAGCTTCAGAGTATCAGCTACACCCACAGCCGCCGGACCCGCACCCGCCGCCGCTCGGTTTGGTCTCTTCTCCGCCGCAGCCGCAGCTTCCGCCTGCGGGAGCGCCGTTCGGAAATCCGATGACAAAACCCTCGCCGCGTTCATCAGACATAAACCCGAGCTCCGCGCCTGTCAAGGTCTTGGCAGTGGATGCGTCCACAAAAAGCCTGGCGCCGTTTTTTTCCACAATCGTGTCGTCATCGCCCGCCTTGTCGTCAATCATGATCTCGTAGCTCGGGCCGCAGCACCCGCCGGCATTCGCATGGACGCGCAGGGCATGATTCGGGAGGCCCTCGGTCTTGAGAATCTCTTTAATTTTGTCCGCTGCAACATCGGTAATAGTGACCATACATTCTCCTTTGTAGAAACCACAGATTAACACAGAGCATGTATCCGCGGTTTTTTAATTTTTTTTGAAGTACTCCGTCATCGCCGCGACGAGCGCGGGGATGGTATATTCTTTCGGCATGATGTCCGTCGGAAGCCCGTACTCTTCCGCCGTTTTTGCGGTTACCGGACCGATACAGGCCACCGTTACGCCGCTTAATAGTGTTTTATACACGGTTGGACCGAGTATTTCAACAAAATTGTGCACCGTGGACGAGCTGGTGAACGTTACTGCCGCGACTTTCTTCTCTTGGAACAGTTTTGCGACGCGCGCCGCATCGCCTTCCGGTTTCACATTTTCGTACGCGGTTGCGACGACGACCTCGGCCCCAAGTTCCCGCAACTTCTCGGGAATCACTTCACGCGCCACCTTGGCGCGGGGGATAAGGAATTTCCGTCCCTTCACTTCCGTGCCGCCGAGCGCGGCAAGCACGCCCTCGGCTTTGAAC
>JBGPUS010000248.1:0-4047 GCA_041491325.1 Nitrospirota bacterium
AGGAATACACGGTTCTGTCGCAGTTGAGGTGCATGTCCGCAGCCAGCCCCGCCCCGAAATAGAAGCCGGTTCCCATCAGGAAATACGCGCCGACGCGGGCACCGACGGTATTGAGGTCGCGGTACCCGTCTATGAAAGTGCGCCGATAGAACGCGCCGAGAAAGGGCTTAACCGTTCCCACCGGACTCAACACAACGCGCACCTGCGGACTTACTTGTACGATGCGCGGCGATTTCCCCGACCATTCCTCGGGATCGAGCCCTGCCTCGATTCCATCCGCGACGAAATAGCCCCCGCCTATGCCGAAGACCGAGTAGTCTTGGTTGAATGCGGTGGCGCCGCCGAATGCCAGCGACAGCCGCGCGCTTCCCGCCGTGAAAGGGTCGGTCGTCGGACCCGATGCGGCGTGCGCCGTCGTCGCCGCCATCAGGAACAACACGAAGCCGAAAATCAGCCTTCCCGGATTAAGGCCGGCATTCCCTTGCGCGGTTCCTTTCGATCCATGAGTCGCAGTCATATGTAAATCATAGTCGAGAGAAAGACAAATTTCAAGCCGAAGTCTGAACGGCCGGGCTCGTGTTGCCCCGCTCACTCCGTTCGGATAGCGACGAAAACACCGTCCATCTTCCCCGCGCGCTCATGATTGTACTCCAGGACGGAAGCGAGCTCGATCCGAGCAATCTTTTTCCGCTTCAGCATCGTGATAAAACGCTGCCACGTTTCCGCGTCCGGCGCTGCGCAGCGCGCGGCAAATGAGCCTGCAATAGGCCGGTCGTAGCTCATGCTATTTCTTTGAATCACCACACGGCACGGGAGCCCGGCCCGTTGCAGCCCGAGATGGACCACGCACCACGCAGCAAGAATCGCTATCGACGACGCGCTGCCGCCGAACACGGTTTCGCGGTGGTTTATGTTCGGCTCCAGCGGAGCGGACAAGACCACTCCCGATGAATCAGCTTGCAAAACAGCCACGGCCATCGCCTTGGACAAGGGAATATGTTCATGCAGATACTCTTGAACCGCCTGTACGGTATCCATAATCGGTCAGCTCCGCCTTTCAATCCCGATACGAAATTACTGACTTTGATTTCATCTGTGTTTATCTGTGTTCATCGGTGGTTCCAATCGCCGTTTTTAGGATACATGAATTTTTTCTCGTGGCTTCGTGGCGAGTACTGGTTTACGATCACACTATAGTCATAAATCGAGTTCTTTGTCAATTCACAACGTTGCCGTATCTTCCAAGTATGCTGCGTGAAGAAACAAAGAGAACGTGCAATAATTTCTTGACATTGTCCGGCGCCGCGACTATTATCAGACCGTTCGGTCTGTTTTAGAAAGAAGCGTGCTATGACCTCCAAAGGTGAACTGACAAAAGAGAAGATCATTGCCGAGGCGACCCGCCTGGTGAAACAGAAGGGCTTCGCGGCGACCAGCATGAGCGAACTCGTGGAAGCCACGGGCTTGCAGAAGGGCTGCCTGTATTTTCACTTTACCGGGAAGGACGAGCTGCTCGCCGCCATCCTCGAAAAGGCCAGGACGGATTTTTTCCAGCTGGTGGACGCCGGCCTCGCGGGCAAAACTCCGGGCGAGCGGCTGAAAAATTTTTTCGCGGGCGTTCTGGAGTACCAGACAACCACGGGGTTTAACTGCGGCTGCATCTTCGGCAATATCTCCCTTGAAATGAGCGGCAAAGACAAGCGCGTCGCGGCCTTTATGAAGGAGCTGTTCGATGAATGGACCGCGAAAATCCGCGTGGTCGTGAAAGCGGCCCAGCGTTCGAAACAAGTGACCTCGGAGCTTTCCGCTGATATTCTGGCAAGGCACATTATTATGGCGCTCGAAGGCGCCATCATGCTTTCTCGTGTGGAAAAAAGCGGAAAACCGCTGAAGGACTGTTTTGCATCGCTCGGTGTCATGATCGGTTTGAAGAAATAAGAGTTTTTTTTGGCGCTGTAATGGACCGACCGGTCGGTCCGTCGTTATGGCCGAGAAGGAGGCACGGGGAACGGAGAGCCGTTCCCGAAGGATCCGGCACAAAGGCGTCAGCAACCGTTGACGCAATTTAAAGGAGGACATTCATGGCGAAAAAAATCATGGTTTTATCGGGAAGCCCCCGGAAGAACGGCAACACGAATACGGTACTCGGGTGGTTTACGGAAGGCGCGAAAGAGGCGGGCGCGGAGCTCGAACTCGTCGACATCACGAAACTGAAAAGCGCGCATCACGGCTGCATCGGCTGCATGGGCTGTCAAAAATCGGACAAGTATGAATGCGCCGTCAACGACGAAGTGAAGCCGGTCCTTGCCAGGATCCCGTCGGCTGACGTGGTGGTCTTCGCAACGCCGACCTATTTCTTCGGCCCGACCGCCCAGCTCAAGACCCTGCTCGACCGGATGTATTCGCTGATCAAGTTCAATCCAGCGGCGGGGAAATACGATCACAACCTGGGGCACCTCAAGCTGGCGGTGATCGCGACTGCGGGCGGAGGGATTCAACCCGGGCTCCAGCTCATCGAGGACACGTTCAAGACCATGGCCGGCTTCACCGGAATGGGCTTCAGCTCGCTGCTCGTGCCGAATGCGTCGATGTATTCCGACACGGTGAAGCAGGACCGCGAGCTGCAAGAGCGGGCAAAGGCCTTCGGCCGCACCCTTGCATCATAACGCCCGTACGACATCCCAGGAGGAGCTCATGAGTCTTTTTACGATCAACGAAAAGAAATGCAAGCGTGACGGTATCTGTGTTTCCGAATGTCCCCTGAAACTCATCGAAATGAAGGACGGCTCATCCACACCCACACCGACGGCCGATGCCGAAGAACGGTGCGTTAAATGCGGACACTGCGTGGCCGTCTGCCCGCATGAAGCTTTTACGCACAGCGCGATGAAGAATGAGGATTTTCCGCCGGTGAGAAAGGACTTCGCCCTGACGAGCGCGCAGGCCGAGCATTTCCTGAGAGCGCGGCGCTCCATCCGCTCTTACCAGGATAAACCCGTGGAGCGCGAAAAAGTCGCCGGGTTGATCAATATCGCCCGGTACGCCCCCACCGGCACGAACAGCCAGCAGGTGGGATGGATAGCCGTGAACTCGCGTGAGGAAGTGAAAAAGCTGACAAGCATGGTCATCGACATGATCCGCAAAATGGTCGAGGCGAAAAGCCCCTTTGCGGAGAAGTATCGCCTTGCCAACGCCGTAACGGCGTGGGAATCCGGCATCGATACCATCTCCCGCGGCGCTCCGGCGCTCGTTTTCGCGCATGCTCCCAAGGACTACGGCCTAGCGCAGGTCGATTGCACGAGCGCGCTTTCTTACTTCGATCTGGCCGCGCCGACCTTCGGCCTCGGCACGTGCTGGGCCGGCTTCATCATGATCGCGCTGGCCCAGTGGCCGCCGCTTCAACAGGCGCTCGCGTTGCCCGAAGGTCACGCAGCCTTCGGCGCCATGATGCTCGGCTACCCGAAATACAAGTACTCCCGGCTGCCGCCGAGAAACGAAGCTCGGATCACCTGGAGGGAGTAACCGAAGCGTCACATTAAAGATTGCTGTCCTGTTTTGACCCATCCCCCTCTCCGTCTCCCCCTTGAAGGGGGAGAGGTTTATAAATTTCCCTCCCCTTCAAGGGGAGGATTAAGGTGGGGATGGGTTGCTGATGATAATCTGAACAAGGCCCCTTTGCACGTTGATCTGCAAAGGGGCTTTTGTATCTGCACGTTCACCCCTGTCCAGGGGCTGCAACGGTCGCACGGATCCCCCACCCTCGAAAACGGCACTTATCTTCGCGACGATCCCTACCGGACCTAAAGGCGTCTCTCGCGGAGCGCGCAAAGCTCGCAGAGAAATTATCCTAAAAAAACAATTGGACACTGAAGAACCGAATTAACATATGATAAAGGCGGATAAATCCTGAAGCAAGCTTTCTCTTTTTGGGTGAACCGATAAACAAAAAAATCCGCCGTTATCAGGTTTTTATCCGATTTTATCCGTGTCAAATGTCGTTTTTAGGATTATCGGTTTAAAACAAAAAGAGTATGTCTCACTCTGCTG
>JBGPUS010000249.1:0-4046 GCA_041491325.1 Nitrospirota bacterium
AGCTGGTCCCGGGCCTGCACCAGGGCCAGCACTGTTTTTGCGCCTGTATTTCCGGACTCCGAGAGACGGCCAAGCTGCATCTTATTCGAAAAGACAATAGCGGTCTCCGCGGCGGCGAAAAAGGCCGCAAGCAGCACGCTCCCTCCCGCGACGAACAGGGGCAGGCCAATGTGTGAAAGAAATGAAAGGATGGCGTCCATTGCGAACTTCAGGGTGCGGCTGGGAAAACAGGATGAATACGATCGTCTCCGCTACCGGCCCTGTTTTTTAAGTCTTCTCCCCCGTAACCCGGATGACCTCGTCGAACGTGGTCTCTCCCTTCAACATTTTCTGGACCGCGGCTTCCCGAAGACCGACCATGCCGTCGATCGTCGCCGCGGTTCGTATCAGTTCGGCGTCCGCCTTCTCACGAATGATGGCCCTGATCTTATCGTTCACTTCCATGACCTCGAAGATGCCGCTCCGGCTCAAATAACCGGTACCCCGGCACTGAGCGCAACCCTCGCCGTATTTCACCTCGATCATTCGGTCCTTGGCCCAAACCAGCCCCACTGCCTGGGCTTCCTCCGGAAGCAGCGAGTAGGTCTTTTCGCAGTGCTTGCAGATTTTCCGGACCAGCCGCTGTGCCATAATGCCGACGACTGTCGAAGAAATAAGGTACGACGGCACTCCGAGGTCTAGGAGGCGCGTGATGGCGCTCGGCGCGTCGTTCGTATGGAGCGTGGAAAAGACGAGATGTCCGGTAAGCGCTGCCTGGACCGCATTTTCCGCAGTCTCGAGATCGCGGATTTCTCCCACCATGATTATGTCGGGGTCCTGGCGGAGGACCGTGCGGAGCGTGCTGCCGAAGGTTACGCCGATCTGCGGCTGAACGCTCACCTGGTTGAACCTGTCGTAGACCATTTCGACGGGATCTTCGATGGTCACGACATTCACCTCGGGCACGGCAACCATCTTGAGCGCGGAGTAGAGCGTTGTGGTCTTTCCGCTTCCCGTCGGACCGGTCACGAGAACGATGCCGTGGGGACGCCCGATAAAAGAGCGGAACAGCTCGTACTCTCTCGCGGAGAAGCCCAGTTCCTCAAGGTCCTGGAGCAGAATGTCCGGGTCGAATATCCTGATGACCACTTTTTCGCCGAATGCGGTCGGCATCGTGGACACGCGGAGCTCCACTTCACGGGATTTATACTCGGTCTTGATCCGCCCGTCCTGCGGCCGCCGCTTTTCAGCTATGTCCATGCGGGACAACATCTTGATGCGGGAAACGAAAGCCGCATGCACGGCCTTGGGGGTCTTGTGGATGGTGTTGAGCATGCCGTCAATCCTGAGCCGCACCTCGCTCGCTTCGCGCTTGGGTTCGATATGGATGTCGCTCGCGCGCTGGTCAAACGCGTAGCGAAACAGAAATTCAACGGCGTTTACGATATGCTTATCCGTGGCCTCGATCTCGGTAACAGACTTCATCTTGACGAATTGTTCAAGATTGCCGAGATCGACTTCGGAAGACATTTCCTTCGCCGCCGCGGTCACGGACGAGCGGAATCCGTAGAATTCGGTGATAATCTTGAGAATGTCGGTTTTCGGGGAAACAACGAGCTTGACCTTGTACCCCATTCGCTCGACGCTCTCAACGACTTCGAGATTATACGGGTCTGCTACGGCAAGAGTGAGGCTGTCGTCGCTTCGTTCGATCGGGACCGAGATGCTCCTTCGTGCGAACGCGCGCGGAAGAATTTGGGTGATTACTTCAGGATTAAGCTTGAGCGGGTCGATCTTTTTAAAGGGCAGGCCGGCATGTTTCGCCACTACCTCGGTAACGACGTCCTCGGTCAGCATCATGCCCGGCGCGCCGGGAATTTCCAGGTTCAGGGACGCGGCCACTTCGATGGCCGAGACCTCGTCCTCCATGTGCACCCTGCTTCGGTGAAAGGTGTCGCCCCGGGCCTTCAGCAGTTTCATCCGCTGAACGTCCTGCTTCACCTTGAGCTCTCGGGCCTGTTCCGGGCTCAGTTTGCCGGCCTTGATCAGAATATCGCAAAGCATATCCGTCGTAAGTTTCGTCATTGAATTACTGTATGAGTTCGCGTTTACCAAAGCCGGAGGCCTCCGCATCTATTCATCAAACCGGTTGCAACACCGAAAGCGGACACTGATACTATATTATACACCACGGAACCGCCTACAGCGGCGTTCCGGAAAACGTGAGATTCAAAAATGAAATATAAAAGGCCCCCCGTAAAACAGGGGGCCATGAGCAGCAGTACCTGATTTCCATGGCTCGCAAAAATTATTTTTTTGCCGGTTTTGCCGGCGTCGGCGCGGGCGCGGGAACTGGGGCCGGTGCGGGCGGTACCGTTATGGACGGCGTGGACACAACCGGCTTGGGCGCTTCCGCCTTCTTTTCACAGCCGACCAGTGCGATACCGGCCGATAGTACAAGGACCGTTATAAGAACAAAATATTTCTTCATGGATGTTCACCTCCTTTCTCTCGTGTTCTGCTAAGCGATAAAAGCGCCTCCGTAGGGAGGCTGCGGACGAACAATGCGGTGGAATAAGGAAACTTTCAAAGTATCCGTGTGGCGACCGAGCGAGTAACGGTAAGCTCTTTCACTTTCTGGCCGAGTTTTTCTTCCAGGAGCTGCTGTTGTTCTTCGCTGAGGCGAAGCCGAAAGACCCGTAGTTTATTCAGCGAGCGCTTTGTGAGGTATATCTCGCGAAGCTCAAAACCGATCTGCTTCTTGATGTCCGCGCTCTGCTGTTCAGTCAGCTCAACCATGACGCCTTCTTCCATTGAACGCACCTCTCTTGCGGTTGTTGGATTATCCGGACAAGCGCATACCTAAGCAAAATTGCGCCATTTTCAGAATTATAAGCATATTGTCGGGGAAACTCAAGCTCTTTTTACGGCGGCGTTAAGCTTCCATCACCAGCTTTTTCGCCATCGTTTCGACGACCTGCGCAATGGCTATCTTCTCCACCTGCCCGGTCTTGCGGTCTTTTAGCTCCACCAAGCCATCCTTCAGATTTTTTTCGCCGATAATGACGCGGTAGGGAATGCCGATAAGGTCCGCGTCCTTGAATTTCACTCCGGCGCGCTCCTCCCGGTCGTCCATCAGGACCTCGAACCCCTTTTCTTCCCAAGCCGCATAAAATTCCTCGGCGACATCCATGGACTTCGCGTCGTTGATGTTGACCGGGATGATATGGATTTGCATCGGCGCTATCGCAAGCGGCCAGATGATGCCGTTCGCGTCATTTCCCTGCTCAATGGCCGCCGCGGCCACCCGGGCCGGGCCGATGCCGTAGCTGCCCATGACGATGGGCTTTTCCGCGCCGCTCTCGTCGAGATAATTAGCCTTGAGCGGGACTGAATACCGCGTGCCGAGCTTGAAGATATTTCCAATCTCGATCACGCACTCGATGCGAAGCGGCTTTCCGCACTGGGCGCAGGCGTCTCCCGCAGCGGCAACGTGGATATCATGAAATTCCGCGTCCGCGAAGTGCTTGTCTGCGGAAACACCCTTCACGTGATAATTTTCTTTATTGGCGCCCGCGACATACACGCCTTGTTTGAGCGACGGGTCCGCGATCTTCCGCGCCTTGTGGCCCATGGGCCCGATAAATCCCGCGGCTACGCCCAGAAGTTCCTTCACTTCTTCCTTCTGCGCCGGCCGGTTCGGACCGATGATTTTGGCGAGCTTTTTTTCGTGCAAGGTCTGGTCGCCGCGCACCAGGGCAAGCACGGGCCCCTTCTCGCTTATCACGAGGATGGACTTTATGAGCAGGTCCGGAGTGAGTTTCAGAAAACCGGTGACCTCATGGATAGTGCGTTTCTCGGGCGTCGCCACTTCCTCGTAGTTCCAGTCCGGAAACTTCGGCGACGGAGGGGTCGATTCCGCGAGCTCCACGTTTGCCGCGTATCCGCACGAGTCGCAGAGCGCAACCTCGTCCTCGCCCGCGGGCGAGGGCGCCATAAACTCATGAGCGCCGGTGCCGCCCATCATGCCCATGTCGCTCTGGACGACGTAAAATTTCAGCCCACAG
>JBGPUS010000250.1:0-4030 GCA_041491325.1 Nitrospirota bacterium
CGCGCGGCCTTCTCGCCGATGGCGGGAGTGTATCCTGTAACCTGCTTCACCGGCGTGTGCGCGCAACCGATGAACAGAAAAAAGGAAAACCACAGGACATATCTCCGCCATGTTGTTCCGCTCATTATCTTCTCCTTTTCCCCATCATGATAAACAATGGATTTCCCGAAGTCAATACGTCATCACGCTGCGAAGGAAGTCTCGGGCATCGCGGCGTGAAAAACGGCGCAAAGACCTCATTCCCTCTCCCGGAAAAGCGCTTGACCCGTCCGCGGCAGCCTGTTATATTCAACGCATGAAACACACCGTCACCTTTCTCCCTGACAACGTAACCGTCGAAGTCGAAAACAATACAAACCTCTTCAGGGCCGTTAAAGCCGCGGGCGTATACGTGCTCTCGTCGTGCGGGGGCAAGGGCAACTGCGGCAAGTGCAAAGTTGTGGTCAAGAATGGCGTTGTGGAATCCGGCAAGTCGGGTTCCTTCCTGACTGCCGAGGAAACCGCGCGGGGCTACACCCTCGCCTGTCTTTCCCGGGTCACGAGCGATTGCACCATCGAGATACCCCAAGAGTCGCGGATGCAGGCCAAGCACAAAATCGCGACCGGCGCGAGCACCGAGGCGGTCTTCAAGCTGATGCAGTCCGCCGGCGGGCGCCTCGAACCGCGCATCAGTCGAGTCTACCTTGAAATCAGCCCGCCCACGATCGATGACAATATCGCCGACTACGAGCGGCTCCGCAGGGCGCTTGACAAGGCGGGCTTCGACGCTTCGCACCTGCATATGAACTACCTCGCGCTCTCCCGGCTGTCACACGTGCTGCGTGAAGGCAACTGGAACGTCACCGTTTCTTTTTTCAACGTGACCGCTGTGCTGGAAGTGCTCGGCATCTTTCCCGGGGACGTAACCAAGCTGCGCTACGGGGCCGCCGTGGACATCGGCACGACCACGATCGTCGTCTATCTCGTTGATCTGTCGAACGGCCGCATTATCGGCACGGCCTCGACCTACAACAGCCAGGTTAAGTGCGGCGACGACGTGATCACCCGCATTGTGTATGCAACAGAGCGGAACGGGCTCAAGGAGCTTCAAGACCTGGTTGTAGGCAACATCAACACGCTGCTGCTGGACCTGGCCGAGAAAAGCAACGTGCATCAGGGCCTGATCGACTACATCGTTGTTGCCGGCAACACCACGATGGAACACTTGTTTTACGGCATCAATCCGGAGCACATCCGCGAAGAGCCCTATATCCCGACAGCCGCCTTTTTTCCGCTTATCCGGGGCAAGAATGTAGGGCTCAAGATCGACGCGCAGGCCATTTTGTACGCCGTGCCGAACGTGGCAAGCTATGTCGGCGGCGACATTACCGCCGGCGTGCTCGTGTCCCAGCTTCACAAGCAGGACCAGGTCTCTTTGTTCATCGACATCGGCACGAACGGCGAGATGGTGCTCGGGAACAAGGAGTGGCTGGTGACCGCGGCCTGCTCGGCCGGCCCGGCTTTCGAGGGCAGCGGCATCAAGTTCGGCATGCGCGCCATGGAAGGGGCCATCGAAGAAGTGGAGATCGACCCGAAGACCTTTGAGGTAAACTTCCGCGTCATCGGCGACGTGAAGCCGATCGGCCTCTGCGGCTCAGGAATGATCGACGCGCTCGCGGAGATGTATTTGAACGGCATTATCGACCAGCGGGGCAAGATCCGCGAGGAGCTTGGCTCGAAGCGCATCCGCCGTGGAGAGAGCGGGTTGGAGTTTGTGCTTGCGTGGCGCATCGAGAGCGCCATCAACAAAGAGATCGTCTTAAGCGAGGTGGACCTCGATAACCTTATCCGCGCCAAGGCCGCAATCTATGCCGGCTTTGCAACGCTGCTTTCTCACATGGGGATGACTTTCGAAAACATCGATAAGCTCTACATCGCGGGAGGGTTCGGCAGGTACATCGACGTCGAGCGGGCCGTGACCATCGGCATGCTGCCTGATCTGCCCGTGGAAAAATTCCAGTTCCTCGGCAACACATCCATCATGGGCGCCTACTATACGCTGCTCTCCGACCGGCTTCGGCACGAAGCGGAAGAAATCGCCCGGAAAATGACCTACCTCGAACTGTCCGTGTCTCGCAGTTTCATGGACGAGTACCTGTCGGCGCTTTTCCTTCCGCATACCAATATGGAGGCTTTCCCGACCGTGAAAAAGGAACTGGACGCTAAGAGGAAGGCCGGCTAGGCCCTCCTCCTCGCAGCTTGGTCTATCATAGAAAAATCATTTGGACACGGAAAAAGCGGATAAATTCCGAGAGTAACTACTTATCAATGAAAAATCCGCCGTTATCCGCCTTTTATCCGATTTGATCCGTGTCAAATGATGTTTTTAGGGTAATTTATTTTTTTGGACCGCCTGCCTGAACGGGTCGCTCTTTATCAGATTGTAAACCAGGTCCATGCAGGTATTGCTCAGCAACTCGTAATAATTATCGGCTTTGTAGGAAACGCCCCACCGTTTGTTGCCGGCGGTGGCCATCCCTTCCCAGACCACGGCCCCGGTCTTGGACAGCAGCCTGATCTTCAATCCGATATCCGCCTTGTAGAGCGATTCCTCGACCACAAAGAATTTTACAATATCGGCTTCCAGGGTGAACGTGCCGTCGCTCTTGGCGACATCGAGCTCAAATTGCGAAAGGGTTTTCGAGAACCCGTCCGTCAGCCACGCGGCCACATTGTCTTTGGTCGTTACCGACAGCGGTTCCTTGTTTCCCTTTTTTTCCAGGTTTTGGCCGATCTCAGCGGGGTTCTTTCTCAGGTCGTTAAACGGCTTGATCGTGAACGTTACCTTCTGGTAGAAGGTCAGGTCGATGGCTTCGTAGGATTTTGCCAATTCCGTAGGTTTCCAAACGAGCGGGATGTCTTTCAACTCGACGACCTCGCTTTTTGGCCATGCAAAAGAGCTGAATGCGACCATTGATACGAGCAGAAACGAAAGCAACATCTTTAAACTTTTTTTCATCATCATTCTCCTTTTAAGAATAAGGTGCAAAAAACCGTATTTTTATTTTACGCTGATGAATCTCCGGAGCCCTTCACGAAAAGCCACCGGTTCGAAACCAAAGGCGTCGCGGATGGTGCGCAGGCCGCAGACGTTGTCCTCCTGGAGCATCACGAGCTGGTCCACGGTCACCGGCGGATTCGGCAACACGGACTCGAAAACCCCGGCCATGGCTTTTACGAAGAAAAGCGGTATGTGCAGCGAAAGCCGTTCCCTGCCCATGGCCTCGGCGAGCGCCCTCGTGACTTCTTCGTACGTAAGCTGCTCCGGCCCCCCGAGTTCATATATTTCGTTCAGGTGCGAGTCGCCCGACACCGCTTTCACGACGCACGAAATCACATCATCGATAAAAACCGGCTGGATCCGCGATGTGCCGGAACCGATGACCGGCAGGATCGGCGAGAGTCTTATAGCCTGTGAGAGTCTTGCCGTAAATTGGTCTCCGGGCCCGTAAATCAACGACGGCCGAAAAATGGTGAAAGGGATGCCGCTTGCACGCACTAGTTCTTCAGCTTCCCACTTGGTCTTATGATACGCGCTCTTTGCGTTGGGTCGTGTGCCGAGCGCGCTCTGGTAGAAGAAGTGACGGACCCCAGCTTTTTTTGCGGCTTCAAGAAGATTCCGTGTGCCTTCAACATGCACACTCTTAAACGTCGCGTGTGCTGATTCCTGGATAATGCCGACGAGATGGACCACGCGTTCACAGCCTGCCGCGGCTTTTTCCAGGCTTGCCTTGTCCGCTATGTCACCCTTGGACAAGCTTGGCGCCCGGAATTCCGAGCGCCTCCGCTTTACGAAGGTCCCTGACAAGCACCCGTAGGGGCATGCCTTCCTTTTGCATGCGCCGCACCAGATGACGGCCGATAAATCCTGTCCCGCCGGTAATGAGTATCATGCCGCGCCTCAAATTTCCCTGTACCAACTATAGCACTGAACGCCAGCCTCCTCAAGGGAGCTTCAAAACAGGGCCGGCGCCAAAAGATTAAAGATCCC
>JBGPUS010000251.1:0-4019 GCA_041491325.1 Nitrospirota bacterium
CTGAATTTGACGAGGCCGTAAAAGAAGATGTCAAGCAGCGGGCCGGCGAGGTTGCGGCGGACCGGGAATTCGTTTCCCACAGGAGAATGCTTGCGCCGTTGCTTACGGACCTTGTCGCTTCAGGGCGGATCCCGGTTCGTGTGGCGCACAACGACCCCAAGGTGAACAATATCATGGTGCATGCCGTTACGCATGAGGCGCTGTGCATGCTCGATCTGGACACGGTGAAGCCGGGGACCGTCCTGTTCGATTACGGCGATTGCATCCGCTCGGCCGCGAACCCGGCGGGAGAGGACGCGCAAGACCTGGGGGCCGTCGTGCTCGACCTGTCTCTCTTTGAGGCGGTCACCAGCGGGTATCTTCGTGAAGCGTGCGTGTTCCTCCTGCCGAAGGAGCTGGAAATGCTTCCCGTGGCCGCAAAGGTCATAACCTTCGAACTCGGGCTCCGGTTCCTTGTCGACTATCTTCGCGGCGACGCCTATTTCAAGATCAAGAGTCCTGCACACAATCTTCTTCGCGCGCGGGTCCAGTTCAAGCTGCTTGAGAGCATGGAGGCGGCCGAAAAACAGATGTCTTCGCTCGCAACCCGGCTCGCGTCTTCGCGATGACAGCCGCGGATTATGATATAATTTCCATATGCGCACTCGCAGTTCAGCCCATCTCTCAAGGAGGCAAGTTATGAAAACCGTAAAGCTTATCGCGGCGATAGTTATTGCGATGCTACTCACGACCGGCTGTCTCTATACGCATGTGATGACTCCCTATGACACGAACCTCGACAAGACGGTTCTCGGACAGAAAACCGGCAAGGCATCCATGCAATCCGTCCTATGGCTCTTTGCCTGGGGCGACGCGAGCACGGCCGCGGCCGCCAAACAGGGCGGATTGGCCACGGTGAACCACATGGACAAGGAGTTTCTGAATATTATCTTCGGAATCTACACGGAGACGACGACAATCGTGTATGGCGAATGATGGAGGCGGGCCATGAAAACATTAAAGCTGTTATCGACAGCCTTAGTTATGGCTGCGCTCCTGTTCGGGTGCGGCGCCAGTGGGCTGATCTATACGCATACGATGCAGCCGCTCACGCTCGACATGCATAAGACTCCGGTTGTCCCAACCAGCGGTGAAGGGGATATCAAACATATCCATTTCAGGGTGGTGGAAGTGGCCTGGGGCAGCAATGCGATAGAAGACATAGCGAGGAAGAAAGGGCTTCGGGATCTCTATTTTGCAGATCTGGAGACCCTCAAAATTCTCGGTATCTGGAACCAGTATACGGTACACGTATACGGCAAGTAGCATGGACGGCCTCGAAATAGGAAGGCAAGGCATCAAGAGGGGACGGAAAACCGTCCCCTCTTTTTATGAGCGGCGAGCGCTGTCCGTTTCTTTTTCTTGACTATCCACGTGGTAATCTACTATTATCCAGCCATGAAGATGGGAGGGGGTGATGACTGATGGCATGCGGTAAAAAATGCGCGACGAAGAAGGCGACCAAAAAGAAAACGGCAAAGAAAAAATAGGCTTCTGGACACGGCGTGCGATGTCTGCCCGCCGTTTCATTTCCCCTTTTGTTTCTGTTGATGCTAATTGACATTTGCCGAAGGCTATGATAAATAAATTCGTCTTTTCGCAATGAGGGTTTTGCTTGAAAAAAGGAATTATAATCCTGGGCCACGGAAGCCGAAGCGGGGGAGCGGACGATACGGTGAAGCAGGTCGCTGCCGAGGTCAGGAAATTCAGCGGCTCCGATATCGTTGAATATGCCTTTCTAGAATATGCTGTGCCCACGCTTCAGGATGCGTGGGAGAAGTGCGTACGCCAGAAAGCGGAACAGATTGTGCTCGTTCCGTTTTTTATGCAGGCAGGCGCGCACGTGACTAGGGACATTCCTGCATTCGTGGAGACGGCAAGGAAACAGCATCCCGAAATTACTATTATTGTGACTGAGTATGTAGGGGCGCATCCTCTGATGTCAAAGATCGTGCTCGCTCTTATTGAGAAAAACAAATAATCCTCAAAAACGGCGTTGGAACCACAGATGAACACACCCTGCACTCGCGTTGTCGCTCGTAAACGCTGGGCGCAGGCAGATAAACACTGATGAGAGGCAAAATCAGTAATTTTCATCCGTGGTAACTGCTTTTTTGGGATACTATCAGTCGGCCGGATGAGGTGAATTCCGTCTGAATTAATTATGAGGCCTATGCTTTCAGCGAAAGAACAGCTTTCCATCATCAAACGCGGCGCGACGGAGATCCTCATTGAGGACGATCTGCTCAAAAAACTGGAGAAGTCCCTTGTGAAGGGGATGCCGCTCCGGATTAAGGCCGGATTCGATCCCACGGCGCCGGACATCCATCTCGGCCACACGGTCCTCCTCAATAAGATGCGGCAGTTTCAGGACTTGGGGCACGAGGTGATCTTCCTTATCGGGGACTTTACCGGCATGATCGGCGACCCGACCGGAAAGTCGGAAACCCGAAAACACCTGTCCAAAGAGGAGGTCGCCGAGAACGCAAAGACCTATCAGACGCAGATTTTCAAGGTCCTTGATCCGGGAAAGACCAAAATTGCGTTTAACAGCGAATGGATGGGGAAGATGAACGCCGCTGATCTTATCCAATTGGCGGCGAAGCAGACGGTAGCACGGATGCTGGAACGCGAGGATTTCAGAAAGCGGTATGAATCGCAGCTTCCCATCAGCATCCATGAATTCCTCTATCCCCTCATCCAGGGTTATGATTCCGTCATGCTCAAGGCTGACGTGGAGCTCGGCGGTACGGACCAGAAGTTCAACCTGCTCATGGGACGCGAGCTGCAAAAGGAATACGGCCAGGAGACCCAGTCGATCGTGATGATGCCGCTTCTGGAAGGCCTGGACGGCGTGAACAAGATGAGCAAGAGTATGGGCAACTACATCGGCATCAACGAACCCGCAAAAGATATCTTCGGCAAGGCGATGTCCATAAGCGATGTTCTCATGCTCCGTTACTATGAACTTGTCAGCGCGGTATCTATTGAGGATCTTCAAAAGATCAAGGCCGACTTGGCCTCCGGCGCTGTTCATCCCATGGAAATCAAAAAGAGACTTGCCGCCGAACTCGTGGACCGGTTCTGTGCAGTGGGGGAAGGCGTTAAAGCACGAGAAGAGTTCGAGAAGGTGTTCAGCAGCCATCGGCTCCCGGACGACATTCCGCTTGCGGAGATCGTTTGGGAAGGAGAACGGATGAAGCTGGTGAAGATCATGGCGCTGGCCGGGGTTGCGAAGAGCAATTCCGAAGCGCGTAGACTCATACAGCAGGGCGCTGTAGAGGTTGATCAACAGCCGGTAAAGGACGTTGATGCGGAGCTGTCGTCTTCCGGCAAGTACATTCTTCGGGTCGGAAAGAAGCGTTTTGTGAGCGTTGCGCCGAAAAGAGATAAATAATCGCTTTATTGCAAAAAAAGTATTGACACAGGGGGGGGCTTGTGATAAATTGCGCCCTCGTTCGGCAGAAAACATCGGGCAAAACCTCGAAGTTTCGTAACCACCAACCGAGCAGTACACAATCTTTGAAAAAGAAAAAAAGTTAAATTTAATTCTTGACAAAGTAATTCAGATTTGATACATTGCGCCCTCGTTCGTTCGGCAGAAAACATCGGGCTAGACCTCGAAGTTTCTTTACCATCAACCGGGCAGTACACAATCTTTGAAAATAAAAAAGTTAAATTTAATTCTTGACAAAGTAATTCAGATTTGATAATATTAGTATTCTGCGAAGTATGCGGAAACAACATGGTCTTTGAAAACTAAATAGGTGCATATATCCGGAATGATGAGAATTATTCCGGGTCGGCGGGTTTTAAGAAACAAATTAGTCAAGTTACTTTTGAGTAACATTGCATAGGATCAGATTTTTTTGGAGAGTTTGATCCTGGCTCAGAACGAACGCTGGCGGCGTGCTTAACACATGCAAGTCGAACGAGAAGTACGTAGCAATACGTATTGTAAAGTGGCGCACGGGTGAGTA
>JBGPUS010000252.1:0-3974 GCA_041491325.1 Nitrospirota bacterium
GCTGTCCGCTTATGATGGTCCACAATGTCCGGGCTGACCAGGTCTACGGCAGTGGAGATGCACATGCTCATCTCGGAGAGGGAGACATGCAGCTCCTTTGAGTTTCCGGCCGACCCAAGAGACGCAGACAGCATGGTCGGCTGTTTATGAGTATTCCTATCGCAATTCTTCATTTTTTGTCAGTTTCCCATTTCTGGAGAATCAAAAAAGCTCACACAAAGGTAGAATGCTGCGGCGCTGATGTTTGTTTTTCTTGAAAAGTGTGCGATTGTGTCCCTGGAGTTCTCCTCTTCCTTAGGTTTGAACTGTTTATTATTTTTCTGCACAGCAGCTTATCAGATAAACACCAATTGCGCAACTACAATTAATAATGGCAACCAGAATAATTGTTTTAGTTCTAGGCTGAAGGACTTTAACCTGCTAAGTTTCTAGCGGCATGAGCAGTATGCTGCTTGTGATTGAAATGAAATGGCTGTTAGGCGAATGAGGGCGCACCATCGATAGAAAATATCGATGCTTACGTTGCATAGCGCATGCGCTCGAACTTCACGGCGCGAATCATTACTTCAGATCAGGAGGGCTTACATTTTTGCCCTGCCCGGCGATCCAGCCTCCCAGCAGCCCGCAGGGAACTGTGGTCACCAAAGATACGATGTTGTTCCAGACTGGAGCAGAATTCCAAAACAGGAGCACCAAGATTATCCCAACGCTGCCGACGATGCCGCCGTGCATTACCTGATTAACCTTCGAGACCTTGCCCGCGACATATCCTCCCAAAACCGTGAAGGACAGGCCGATAATCATAAGTGCGATCATCACGACCGGTCTCTGGAGCCGTGCTTCCATTTCGCTTGATGAAAGGTGCTGCATTTCCGATGCAAAAGCGGCAACAACCCCAAATAGGAACATAAAAACTATCGTACCGACAGTGTCAGTCACCGCGCCTATTGCGACAGCCAGCCAGTCAATGCGGCGGTCAGTCATGTTCGGCTCCTTGCTGCATCTTTTTTAATATAACTGTGGAACGTTGAGACGTGATGATTGTTTAGCCTGATCATCCTACCCCACCCGTATCATGGATGGATTATGACCATTTAGTAGCTAAATTTCAACCACAAAAATGGCTCCGCTTCTGTCGGTATATTTGATCGCCTGAACGAGAGATTCTGGCTGGAGGGTAGATTTACCTGTTTGGGTGGATTGGTTCTCTGCGGTTCATTTCCTATGGAAGGTTCGCGCTGAAGCCGTTTTAAGGTGAGCGTCCGCCAGGGGCTCAGTTATGACTTATTAATCGTCTCAAAATAGTGTCCCTCCCTTTGAAAAAGGGAGGTTAGTGCCCTCGAATAGGTTTATCGGGGGAGGGATTTTCTGAGACCATTAATAATTGTTTCTTGATAGATGCTTCTTCCTTAGCTTTCACATGCAATACTTGAGAGCTCTTTGGTGAACATCTCATAGTTTTCCGAGTAATCGATGGGGCATTCGATAAGGACCGGCTTCTCAAGAGAAAAAGCCTTGCGCAGAAGTTCCGAAAGATCGTCTCCCTCCCTCACCTTCATACCCACGGCCCCGTAGCTTTCCGCATATTTGACGAAATCCGGATTCGAGTAATCAAGGGCGAAGCTCGGAAACCCCTTGGCCTGCTGCTCCCACTTGATGAACCCGAAGGCGTTGTCGTTCAATAACAATACTACGAGCGGGACCTTATACCGGACCGCCGTTTCTAGCTCGTGGGAGGCCATCATGAACCCTCCGTCGCCCACCGCGGTCAGCACCTTTCGGTCGGGCCGTAGCATCTTGGCCATGATGCCGGCGGGAAGCCCCGCGCCCATCGTCGCGAGCGCGTTGTCCAGAAGGAAGGTGTTCGGCCAATAGGTCCGATAGAGCCGGGAGAACCACAGTTTATAGATCCCGTTGTCCAGGGTCAGGATGTCTTCGTGAGACAGCACCTGCCGAACATGCCACACGACTTCCTTCGGGGTCAGGGGATATCCTCGCTTATGGTTAAACGAAAGTTTCTGATCCAGGAACAGCCGCATGGCCTTAAAGGTCTCGTCTCCGTTCCGTACGGTGATGCGGCCCACGAGCTGTCTGAGGGAACAGGAAATATCGCCTTGAAGCTCGATCTCCGGATTGTAATATTTGTCCACCACCGCATCTGAAAAGTCGATATGGATTATCTTCTTATCGAGATTTTTGTTCCATACATACGGCGGATATTCGACGATCGAATACCCGATCGTTATGATCACGTCGGCCAGGTCTATCCCGCAGTTCACGTAGTCGCGCCGGTGGATGCCCGCGGCAAAGAGGCTTCGGTCCGACTCGTCGGACAGCACGCCTTTCCCCATCTGCGTATGAACGGCATAGATGCCCGTCTTCTCGACGAACTGCGTCAGCTCACGGTTGACCAGGTTCCTGTTTGCGCCGGACGAAATGAGGATCAGGGGGCGCTGCGCTTTATTGATGAGCTCCGCCGCCTTCTCCACGGACTTGTGGTCCGGTGTCGGTCTCCGCAGATAGCCCTGCTTCTGCACCGGGGAGTGGGTTTCGCTCTCGGCAACGTCTTCCGGCAGCTCCAGGTGCACTGCACCGGGCCGTTCCGCCTGCGCCAGTTTGAAGGCATTCCTGACGACGGTCGGGATTGCATCCGGATCGATGATTGAGACCGAGTTCTTGGTGATCGGTTTCATCAAACTTACAACGTCGATAAGCTGGAAGCGGGCCTGACGGTTTGCCCGGAGCGGTTTCTGGCCGGAAATGGAAACGAACGGCGCTCCGATGAGCTGCGCGTGGGCCACGCCGGTCACCAGGTTCGTGGCGCCGGGTCCCAGGGTCGAGAAGCAGACTCCTGCTTTTCCGGTGAGCCTGCCGTAAGTCGCAGCCATGAACGCGGCGGCTTGTTCATGACGTGTAATGATTGTTTTGATCGAGGAGGTGCGGAGGGCTTCGAGAAAGTCGAGGTTTTCCTCGCCCGGCAGCCCGAAAATATATTCCACTCCTTCTTCTTCGAGCTGCCTGACGAACAGATCGGATGCCTTCATGAGTTGCTCAGCCTTTCTTGAATTGTCGTTGGATGACAAATTTCAAGCACCAACTCCCAAATAAGCGCCACATTACAATTTCCAAATCCCAAGTTCTTTGATTATTCGATATTGGAATTTATTTGCAATTTGGCTTTTGGAGCTTGGTGCTTTCTACAATTTACTCTCTCACCACCACGCTCTTGATGTTCACGAACTCCTTCAACCCGTGGTGCGACAGTTCCCTGCCGAACCCGGATTTCTTCACGCCGCCGAAGGGAATCCTCGGGTCGGACTTCACCATGTCGTTGATGGCGACAGTCCCCACTTCCAGTCTCCGGGCCAGCCGCTCGGCGCGCTCGTGGTTCTTGCTCCAGATGGATGCGCCCAACCCGAATTCCGTGTCATTGGCCGTCTGCACCGCCTCTTCTTCGTTCTTTACGATGATGATCGGCGCAATAGGTCCGAACACCTCTTCGGTCAGGACCTTCATATTTTTCGTCGGATTATAGACCGCGGCCGGCGCAAAGAAAAGCCCTTTTTTCTGGGGCTGTTCCACCTGGATGACTTCAGCGCCCTTCGTCTTTGCGTCTCGCAACTGCTCCTTCAGGTCATTCAGGATGTCCGGCTTGGCGACCGGCCCGATATCAACGGACTCATCCATGGGATCGCCGAGTTTCAGCTCACGGAGCCGCGCAAGGAAGTGTTTCTTGAATTCCTCGGCCACTTTCTCGTGCACGATGAACCGCTTGGCCGCGATGCAGCTCTGGCCGGTGTTGAGCGTGCGGGCGTTCACGGCCATCCTGCCGGCTTTTTCCACGTCCGCGTCGTCAAGCACGATGAACGCGTCGGAACCGCCCAGTTCGAGCACGACCTTCTTGATCTTCGCTCCCGCGTGTGCTGCGACCTCTTCTCCGGCCTTGTTGCTCCCGGTGAGCGATACGGCATCTA
>JBGPUS010000253.1:0-3972 GCA_041491325.1 Nitrospirota bacterium
AATCAATTATGGCTTGACCGGACGTGCATTTATCAGTATAATTTTGTCAGTAATGCGCGGAAATGGTCCGATCACGAATAAGGGGCGAATATGCCGAATATGCCGAAGGGGAACAGGACGTTATTCAGCAGGGGTAAGGGATATCTTAGCGTGGCGGGTCCGCAGTACCGGTTCATCGTCTTTCTTCTTGTCGTTCTGGGCGTGTACACGTTCCTCATGAAGGTGTTTCTGAAGCTCGCCGAGATCGTTCAATTCCCGGTTTTTTTCCCCATCGCCCTGGTCACCCTCCTGCTCTTTATCGGCGTCGTAGGAACGCTGTATTCTCATACCATTGTAGGCCCCTTACTGAGGATACGCAGGACCCTTGAGCAACTGTCGCAGGGAAACGCGAATGTTTCACTGCGGCTCAGAGACTCGGATGACCCTTTGCTAAAAGACATCGTCAAGACGATCAACCTGTTGGGCGAGCACGACCGAAATTCCCGCGCGCTGCTGCAGGAGTCCGGCGGGGATCTTCTGCGCGAGTTGACGACGCTCCAGGAAATGGTGCGCCGGGGAGCGGACCACGCCGAGCTGCGGAAACAGCTCGACGGCATGCGTGAAAAACAGGACCTTCTGGATAAGACGTTACAATCATTGAGTAAGGTGTAGAACGCCATGGCAGAGAGCGGATTTAAAGGCAAGAGCATGAAATCGGTCGCCTCGGACGTAGCGGAAGGCTATGTCACGGTAAACCCGATTTTCTTGAAAAAATTCGACAATGCCATGATCAAGGACCTGAATGACAACTTGAGCAAAGCGTTGACCTTCACCAGGAACGAAAAAATCGTTCTGACCGATCAGGCTGCTCTCAGGACGAGGAATTTGAAGCTCCAGCGCCTGCACAATGCCATGATCATTCTTCGCAACACGGCGCGGGAGAAAAGGGTCCCGCTGTAATGCCCCGGTAACCGGGCCGTCCTCGCTACGAGCTATACGTTATCTATGAGCTATGAGCCGTGCTTCTCACTCCACCGCTACTGAGAATTTTTTCCTGAAGTCTTCAGCACTCATTTTTACCGAGGCCGCGAGCTTGTTCAGCTCTTCCCCTACCAGGTCTTCCTTCTCAAGACGAATCATATACCGCCGCGCCATAAGATAATCATCGGCTTTCGTGTCCACAACGCGGATTCTTGTTTTGCCGGTCTTGGGATCGACGAGGTCCGAGAACTTGATCGGCAGGGATACTCCGTCCTTGAGCATGATCATCGCGCCCGTGCCGCCCGAGACCAGGAACTTTACAGCACTGTAACCGAGGTAGCGCGTGTACTCGCGGTCAAACGAAATGGGCGGGTGGCAGCGCAGTTCGTAGCCGATGTCCTTGGCGATGATCGTCATCTTTACTCCGAGGGACTGGAGCTCGGCGGCCACGCGCTGTTTCAGCATATCGCCTATCGGAATTTCCGCCAGACGGATGTTGCCGTGGTCGTCCAAAGGCACGTCCTTGAGAATCGCAAGCTCCTCCGGGTCCAGGCGCGTGGCCACGCCCTCGGCGATTACGGCCGTGCCGTGGTCCTTGCCGTGGGCCAGCCGCTTGATGATCGCTCCCGTAAGAATGGCGATAACTTTATGCAGCGATATCTTATTGCCGAGCTCCTCGGGAATAAGCGTGAGCGTGGCGCCGGCGCCCATGCCCATGCCGAGCGCCAGGTGTCCGGCGGAACGGCCCATGGCGATGACGAAATACCAGCGGCTGGCGGTGCGCGCGTCTTCCATGACGTTTTCCACGAGCTGGGCGCCGAGCTGGCGCGCGGTCTCAAACCCGAAGGTGGGCACACCATGGGGAAGCGGGAGGTCGTTGTCGATGGTCTTCGGGACGTGGCAGACGGAAATTTTGCCGCCTGCTTCCTGCTCGACGCGCGTCGCCGTATAAGCCGTATCGTCGCCGCCGATCGTCACGAGGTACCGTACCCCGAGCTGAGACAGCGCCTTGACCACATTGGCCATCTTTTCCGGGCTCTTCGTCGGATTTTCCCGCGAGGTCCGGAGGATCGAACCTCCGCGGAGATGGATCCGGGAGATTTCTCCACTGTCGAGTTTTATCGTATGCGAGGCATCGCCCTTCGACAGCCACTTGAAGCCCTCGTAAATTCCGATCACTTCCAGGCCCTGCTTTACCGCCTCATAGGTGACGGCGCTGATTACGCCGTTGATGCCCGGGGCAGGCCCTCCGCCGACGACTACCGCAAGTTTTTCTCCCATACGCACCTCCTGAATAACAGCCCGGTCCTGATTTCTGTGCAGTTTGAATACCGCGCAACTGTACCAAAACAGCGCGCGCTTGTCAACCCCGAACCGGGGAAAGCAGCCGAAAATCCGGTTGACACGGCATCGACAACACGCTAAACTTTACGCTATAAGCTCCGTGCCCACGGGGGAATCATACGCGGTACGACAATAGGAGACAGGCATGAACAAATATTCAATCGGCGAAATTATGGAAATGGCGATCCAGACGGAAAAGCTCGGCTTCCAGTTCTACACCGGCATGGCCGAAAAATTCAAGAAAGACGGCGGACTGGCCGAATTATTCATGACGCTCGCAAGCAAAGAAAAAGTCCATGAGAAGACTTTTACCAACCTCAAGGAATCCGTCGAGCAGCACGGGACCGAGCCGGTTTTGTGGGAGGAAGTGAGCAACTACATGCGGGCGTTCGTGGAATCGGAATTTTTTCTCGGGAAAGGGAAAGCGCTGCCGACCATGGACCATATCAAGACCGTGAAAGACGCAGTCACGTTTGCCCTCAGTTTTGAAAAGGAAACCCTGCTTTATTTCATGGAACTTCGCTCCGTCGTGAAAGAGAAATCCGCCGTGGACGGGATCATCAGCGAGGAAAAGAGCCATATCGTATGGCTTGACTCGTTCAGGCGGGGGCTGGCAAATTAGGAAGTGTACGGATTATGATGAGACCAGTAATGCTGATTTTGCTTTCATCCGTGTTTATCCGTGGTTCCAGCCGCCGTTTTTAGGACAACCAATGTTCAAAAGTTCAAACAAGCCTGGATATTGAGCATCTCAATTATTTGAGATTTACTTTTTGGGATTTCGTATTTACCCCATTCAGCAGCTCCCCGACTGTCACAAGCACAAACCCCATCTTGCGCAGGCCGCGGATAACGGCAGGCAGAATTTCCGCGGTGTGCACTCCCTTGTGGTTCATATGAAACACGATGATGCTCCCGTTTTTTGCGTCCCGGAGCACGCCCTGCGTGATCTTATCCGGCGAGAGTTTCGGATCGGGATCTCCTGAAGCGACATCATACTGGATGGTCGTGAGTCCTGTGTCACAGGCGAGTTTTGCCACTCGTTCGTCCACTTCGCCGTAGGGAGGCCGGAAATAGCGTGGAACTTTCCCGGTCACTGTTTTGATGATTTCCTGGGTCCGTTTAAATTCGCGAAGGTCCCGGTCATTCGGCTTCTCTGTCATGTGCGGGTGAAAATAGCTGTGGGCCGCAATCTCGAACTGTGGCTGGGCTGCTAAAAATTTTGCTCTGTCCGGGTTCTTCTCCACCCACCTCCCGCTCATGAAAAGCGTCGCCGGCACTTTTTCCTTGATCAACGTATCAATGACCTTCTCGTCGTATTCATCAGGCAGGCCGGTGGGGCAGGCGTCGAACGTGAGGGCTATTTTATGAGAATTGCGGGGGCCGTGCTCGATAATAAGGTTGTCCGGCGGCGTTGCGAAAGTCGTGACCGGGGCAATGAGAAAGGCGAGGCTAAGAAACAGGAGTTTAGTATAGAGCCTGAGAGGTAAAGTCATGTTTTATTGTAAACCAGGGTCCTGACACGGTCAATGAAAAAAAGCAGGCGCCGAATCAAAATGACTCGTCTTTTGTTATACTGTAAAAGCGACAAAAAAACGATTACGAACAGGAGGGAATTGCAATGAGACAAAAGATTCTGGTAGTTGCAGTCTTTTTAGGAGTGCTGGC
>JBGPUS010000254.1:0-3950 GCA_041491325.1 Nitrospirota bacterium
TAAAGAAAGAAACGACGGATAGGCCATAAAAACTGCCGCTAACAACAGACTCATTTGCCTTTCCCGAACTTTTCAGCGTGATGAAGCTTTGCGCATAACAATCCTAAAAATGCCTCTGCTATAATTTTTGTTCTCGCCTTTCAATTTAAGTCGTGCATGCCGCAAATTACTAGTTGTATCTTCCGTTGTTAGTGTCAATCCTCTTCAGACAGCGTTCTACCCGTTGGTCTACTGAAATTTCCCTTTATGATAGACTGCATTCGGCTTATCTTGCTGTATTCAGGACGAAACCGTCAAGATTTTTGACATCCCGAAAAATACCGTGAATTTGCACACGAAAAAAGTTGACAAATACAAATAGGAATAATAATATCATAAACACAAAACTGCAAAAAGAGGCTTCCAAGTTTAGATTCTCCCCAGGGAAGAGAGCGGCTTAGACCTTTGCTTGACACTATGATTTCACGTAATATGCAAAATTTCAACAGACATGCAGATTGACAAGGGCGCACAAGGGTGCGGATTTTGCGCATTGGAGGAGACCTTGTCAAGTTTACGGGCGGGACTCCTTTTTTTAACAGCGGTTCTGTTCCTGAACAGCGTTCCGGCGTCAGCTCAATTGTCCGGCCCCACCGACACTGAAGAGCTTCGCCATCAGCAGCAGCGCGAGGAGCAGGAGCGCCTGCGTCAGCAGAACGCGCCCGATGCGCGCCTCCAAAAAGAAAAACCGGAGGCGGATACGTTCGACCTGCCCGCGGAAGCGTCGTGTTTTCAAGTCAAGGCAATCCAGATCGAGGGGGACAAGGACGGAAAGTTTCCGTGGGTGCGCAAGTACCTCGCTCATTATGAGGGCAGATGCATTGGCCACGAAGGGATCAATCTTATCCTGAAACGGCTCACCAACCAGTTTATCGAGCGCGGCTACGTCACCACCCGCGTCGGCGTTCCTGAACAGGACATATCGTCAGGTACGCTCCGGATCGTCCTGATTCCCGGCGTCATCAGGAGCATCCATTTCGCGGACGAAGGTGTTCGCGGGTACTGGCAAACGGCGTTTCCGGCCCGCGCCGGCGAGCTGCTCAACCTGCGCGACACCGAGCAGGGCCTTGAGCAAATGAAGCGGGTGCCGTACCAGGACGCGGACATAGAGCTGAAGCCGGGCGACCTGCCCGGTGAGAGCGACGTGGTCATCAGCGTCAAGCGCAAGAAGTTCTGGCGCGGAAGCCTCTCGTTAGACGACTCCGGCTCGCTGACCACGGGCCGGGTACAGGGGACTGCGTCCCTTTCCCTGGACAATCCCCTGGGCATCAACGATCTCCTGTCCGGGTCGTACAGCCACGACGTGAACCGTCAGGGGAAACGCGGGACCTACGGCGAGAACATCTATTATTCTTTTCCGTACGGGTATTGGACCTCCACGATAACGCTCAACGATAGTTCGTATCACCAGACCGTAACCGGTCAGGTTGAAAATTTCGTTTACAGCGGCTCAAACAGGTCCGCGGGCGCCAATGTGCAGCGCGTGGTCCACCGGGACCAGGTGAGCAAAACGACCCTCGAGGGCGGTCTGAACAAACGCTGGGCAAAGACGTATCTCAACGATACCGAGATACTCGTGCAGCGCCGGTATACCACGGAAGCTGAAATCGGCGTCTACCATCGGCGATATTTCGGCGCGGCCACGCTCGATGCCTCGCTCACCCACCGGCAGGGCATAGATTGGATCAACGCGCAGCCGGACACCCGGGACAACAACCCCGACGGCCCCACGACCCGGTACAAGATCGAGACGCTCGACCTGAGCCTGAGCGAGCCGTTTCAGGTGTGGGACCTGCCGCTTCGGTACTCATGCCATGCCCGCGGACAGAACACAAAGGACAAGCTCCTGGTTTCCGAGCAATTCTCGATCGGCAGCCGGTACACCGTGCGCGGCTTCGACGGCGAGCAGTCGCTTCTGGCGGAACGCGGCTGGTATGTCAGAAACGACATAGCGCTGCCGCTTTTTAAAAGCACGCACGAATTTTACATCGGCCTTGACCACGGCGAAGTGAGCGGTCCGTCCGCAGAGCTGCTTGCCGGAAGGTATCTCACCGGCGGGGTCTACGGTCTGCGGGGAAGTTTCCATGGCGATCTGTCCTACGATCTCTTTGCGGGCTGGCCGATCTCAAAACCGGACCGCCTCCAGACCTCGCAACCGGCGGCGGGCTTTCAGTTGACGTATCAGTTTTAGTCCAAAACCATCCTCACCTTGCCCTCTCCTTGAAGGAGAGGGAGAAATGCGTCTTCTCCCCTTTCAAGGGGGAGATCGAGAGGGGGATGGGACTTAAAGTTTGGCAAAAACAATTCAAAGTAAAAGGAGAAGATCATGAAAAAGATTTTGGTAATAGTGTTTGTTTCGCTGTTCGCGGCAGCAGGGCTTGCCTCTGCGCAGGAAGCAGTAAAGCTCGGGTACGTTGACATCCGCAAGGCAATAAACGAGTGCAAATCCGGCAAGTCCGCCATGGCGGAACTGGACAAGAGCATCAAGGAAAAGCAAGTAAAAGTCGACGAAGAAAAAAAGAAGCTCGAAGTCATCCAGGCGGATTACGAGAAGAAAGCATCTGACTTGTCCGAGAAGGAAAAAACCGCCAAGCAGAAAGATTTCCAGGAAAAGGTCCAGGTCTACCAGAAAATCCTTGCCGAAGCCCAGAAAGAGGTAAAGGACAAAGAAGCCGCGTATACGAAAAAGATCCTTGGCGACATTAATAAGGCGATTGAAGCCCTTGCGAAAGCCGGGAAATACACGATGATTTTCGGCAAGACCGAGGGCGCGATCTTATACTCGAAGGACGGCATTGATCTTACCGCAAAAGTCATAAAGAAATTAGACTCGGAATAAAAAACGAGAATGATGTAAGGAGGTAACTGTCATGAAAAAGAAAATCGTATTTTTGTATAGCCGTTTTGCATTGGTCGCGGCGCTTTTTATGTTCAGCGCCCTGTTGCTGTCCGCGTGCGGAGGGGGCGGCGGAGGAGGGAGCAATGGGCGTCCTCCTGCTATTACCTCATGGAATGTGAAAGCAAATGTTTACCAACTATATGGAAGTAACACTTTTGCCGGTATCTCTGGCACGACGACTTATTGGGGATTAAGCCAATCGGACTGGACATATCTCGGAGAAGGCACTGCGACCAAGACCTTTCCTACAACCGGATCATACAAATACTTTTTGATTACCTGGAGTGGAACCCCGGTATTTTATTTTGACTCAATTCACGATGACATAAACGGGGCCTATGTATCGCCACTATCTGCCTTTTCTGAAAACATAGAGGATTATCCGATTACGACTCCGTCTCCAGGGGCGACGAATATTTGGACGTTTGACTCGAAATACTCTGTGACGCTGGGTGAGGGCGCGTTCTTATTTCAATACACAAATATCCTCAGTGGCGGTAATGGGAGCATGACGATACGTGTGACGACCACTCCATGACAACATCGATTGAGTATATTTTTAGTTAACATTCCGTTGGTAGATGAAAAATATGTTTAAGCCGAAATATAGAATAGCCCTATCGTTAGTAGCTCTGTGTCTCGTGAGTGCTTTTTTGCTGTTTGCGAAAGGCTACCGTGCACATGATCGTGCAACAACTGACACCGGAAGTGCTTCTCAAGGGGAGCCTGCAAAAAGTGAAGTGATCGCGCTCTTTCAGCAAAAAACAGAAGGACCCACCGCAGAATGGACCGCCGCGGAGTGGCTGGAGCAGGGGCGAGCGCTCCAGAATGCAGGCAGGCTGCAGGAGGCAATCGAAGCGTTTACGCGGGCCATCAGGATGAGCCCGCGCAGTGCGGAGGCGTATTTTCTTCGCGCCAAAGCCTACAGTGCCCTTGGTCGCAGGGAACAAGCGCTTAAGGACTATGACAGGGTGCTTGCGCTGGAGCCCGGACGCAGCGAGGCGTATAACAA
>JBGPUS010000255.1:0-3940 GCA_041491325.1 Nitrospirota bacterium
CGACGCGAGGCAAACGATCGGCTTCCCTTGGCCGATCAGCGCGTAGGGCGTGATGTGATTGCCGGAGATGAAATCGATTTTGCCGTCGAACAGAGCGCCCTCCGCCTCCGGCGGGCTCGCGCAAAATTCCATCCCGCGCATTTTGATGCCGACCTTCTCCCAGATGCCCGCCTTGTCCAGCACCTCCCAGATCGGCAAATGCGAATAGGCGCGAAAAATCCCGCGAATCTCAACCGGCTCATAGTCTTTCATTGCGATTTCCTCCAAAGAAGTTACAGCAGGCCCGTGAAAGTCAACAGTGGGTAAAATAGGATAGATTCAGGATCAGCGTCAAGGAGAAAAGTCGCCTGTTTAAATTCCATGACCCGCTCAGAGGCGTTTCCGAAATGAAGGCAACAAGATTTCCCTTGAAAGATAACCTATCTCGGGTTAATCCTGACATTGGCGTATACGAGATTGTAAGGAACCAGATGCTCTCAAAAACAATTCAACCAGAGAGATTCAGGCAAACCAAGTTTAAGTGGGATCAAGGAGTTTTTGATCTAACCAAAATAGCTTCGCCAAGTCTTGCTACACCTACATACTGCACCCATTTCGGTGCGCTTTTCTCGGCGGACTGCATGGATATTCTCCCTGGAATCGGGAATGAGTCGATTGATACTGTGTTCGCCGATCCGCCTTTCAACCTTTCGAAGGAATATGGCAGCAGTACAAATGACAGCAGGCCGGACAAGGAATACCTTGAATGGTGCTATCACTGGCTTACTGAATGCGTCCGCATTCTCAAACCGGGAGGATCGCTCTTTATTTATAATCTACCAAAATGGAATATTCTTCTGGGAGCTTTCCTCGCTGAAAAAGATCTGGAGTTCCGGCACTGGATTGCGATAGAGATTAGCGCGTGTCTTCCTATTCCAGGCCGGCTTCATCCTAGCCATTACAGTCTGCTCTACTACACCAAGGGGAAGCCTAAAGTTTTTCGTCGGATTCGCACACCGATTCAGAAATGCCGCCACTGCGGAGGGGAAGTTAAGGACTACGGAGGACATCGCGATGCCATGAATCCGAAAGGAGTTACTCTGAAAGATGTATGGACGGATATTCCCCCGGTACGACACTGGAAATTCAAGTCCAAAGATAGAAAAGCTAACGCCCTGTCAACCAAGATTCTCGATCGCGTAATTGAAATGTCTACTGTCCCGGGCGATGTAGTGTTAGATCCATTTGGCGGGAGCGGTACGACCTTTGTTGTCTGTGAAGAAAAAAAGCGACACTGGATAGGGATCGAGATTGATTTTGCTCAGGACATTATTAACCGTTTAGAAACCGCTGAAATCCAACCGCATAAAAACGACGACTATATCGAAGAATAAAAGTCATTACTCTAGCGCGCGACCCGCGGTCATTTTCGGAATTTTAGGTACCCTGGTGCTCGTCGCATCGTGCTCGATCACGACAATTTCGAGCACGCCGTTTCTGCACCGAATCGCCTTCCACAAATCCAAGTAAGGGGCCAACTCGCTGAAGTTTCCCACACGATCCGTTAGATATCGATATAAATTTCGACTTGGGACAACGAGGGTGCCGCCGATTAAACAACGCTTCAATAAACCTAGCGCCATCTTGTTTAATGCTCTATGACTAGAGGAAATGTTTCCTGTCTCCCACTCGAACGCAAAAGGGCCCTGACTCGTATAAAGTACCGCGTCGAAACTACCTGCCCTGACCCTCGCTGCTATCTCAATTCTTTCTTCAAGCTTCCAAGCCTGTCGCTTAAGCTCCTGCATGAGATCGAGCTTAATTGGGACCACTCCGTTCCCAGTTTTTCGCTTCTTCCCACTTTCCGGATAAATCGTAAACTTCCCTGACCCGGGAGGCCAATCAACAGCACGAACAGCTTTGTGTAACCTTGCGCGTATTTTTCGCCATTCTCGTGAGGCTGGAAAATCACCAGCAGAGATCAAGGTTTCGATTTGGACAATCTTCAGATTTACCTCTTCCGGGATGCTGAACCCTGCAAAAGTTTTCTGATAAAGCGGACGGGATCGACATTCAACGCTTCCGCAACTTCCAAACACTCAATCACATCCAACCGTCGCTCGCCGCGCTCGTACTTCGAAACGAAAGATTGAGGGCGAGATAATTTTGTTGCGAGTTGCATTTGAGTGAGGCCGGCAGCTTCTCTCGCTGCAATCAACTCTCTTCGGAACGTCTCGTATCTTGCGCTAAATATTGATTTCGTCACGGTGCTTCCCGGAGAGTGCCGATAGTAAACCTAATTCAGGATAATCCCAAAAGAGGTTAAAATTATTTCGGCAATTATCGGATAAACGATCAGAACCGGAATGACTACCTATGGTGAAGGATATGGGTTAGTCTTGATCGAGCGAGTATGCCCGCTCAATGCTTCTTATGCCCGAACGTCTTGTCGTAGTCGCGCTGGAGGGATTCGGGAATGAACTCTTCTTCGAGCTTTCTGATCTTGTTGGTATCGAGCAGCGGCTCCTATGCACGGGGAACACTCTTACTCAACTCTTCGGCCCGCGCAAGATGTCGTCGATCAGAGTTTGCGGCGCGGCGGTGAGCTTGCCCTGGGAATTGACAAAAATCCCGAGCGAATAATCACGCGCCAGAAGCTTTCGGTCCCGGGCTTTATAGACCTCGTGAATCCACGCGCCGCGCACCTTGGCGATCTCGCAAATCCAGCTCACAATCTCGATTTCGTCGTTCTCGCGCGCGGGGGCAAAATATTCGATGTCGTGCCCTCCCTGAAAGACCGCCCAATCACCTGCGCGCAACTCCTCCAACGGATGGCCGCCCGACCGGATGGCGTCATAGTAAGCCTGCTCGATCCAGTTGAGAAACACCGCGTGGTGCACTCGCCCCATCGGATCGAGCTCGTATGTCTGGACCCGGCGTGATGATCGGTAACGGTAGCAATTATCCGTCTTCCGCGACTTATACGCGCGTATGCCCAGATCCTCCGCCTCGCCGTCCGGGGAAAAAGCGGCTTTGAATTCGTCGGGCAAGCGCGCCGGCCGACCCGATTTCAAATCGACATAGACCCACTGCGCCCGGGCGCGCGCCACGCGCGCGCCGTCCGCGGCGCGCGTGACGTCGTATTCGCGCAGGCAGTCCACTCTGCCGCATTGGGATATCCACGTCGTTACCTGTAGCTCGTCGCCGTAGAGCACTTGCAGGTGGTAGCGAATTTCCAAACGGCGCATGACCCAGGCGAGGCCGCGTTCTTCATACCAGCGAATTCCGTAACCGGCGTCTTCAGAAGCCTGAATCGCCGCTTCCTGCAAATATTTAAGCGAGACGGCGTTGTTGAGGTGGCCGAAAGAGTCGAGCTCGTCATGGCGGACACGAAACCGGCGGCTAAATTCGCGGCGCATCTCTCTGAACTCCTCCGTTCGTATCTATGATAGCAAACGCGCCGCTTCTGCTCTACCACACTCTGAGACCGGGTGAGGAGAGATCTACGTTCGCGATCAGATGCGCGAGCGGCGGGCCGTAGGAAAGCGCGATCAAGACGATCGCCGCAACGAGCCACGGATGCCAGTCCGGAGAAAGATAGGAGCCACATGACCGCAGTGATCGTCAGGGGAATGGAGAAGCGACGGATCGTTGACGACGACCAAGGCCGAAAGAAATTTGTTACTCGATTAGGAAAGCTTGCAAAAGAGAGCGGGACTTCGATCTACTCTTGGGCGTGAAAGCTATCCTTATTGCAGCCACGGGGCAATCGTGTGAAGGCGAGGAATCTTTTTCGGCTGAGCGCTAAGAAGGTCCGTTGAGCTTATCGTACAAGGACAAGTATTCCTTCGCCGATTTCTCCCAGGAAAAGTCGCAGGCCATGCCGTTGGCGATTACTGTCCGCCGGGCTTTTTTATCGCCATAAACGGCGATCGCTCTCTTGACCGCCTCGATCAAGGCC
>JBGPUS010000256.1:0-3934 GCA_041491325.1 Nitrospirota bacterium
ATAAGGCCCCATACCCAGGAATCCGGCGCATGCCACAGCGCAAGCGGAGCCTGCGCCGGGAGCGCGGAGTCGCCCGGCCATCTCGTGAGCGCTTCGCGGGCCATGCCGTAGCAGAACGCAGCCTGGGCCGTGGAGCTTGCCGCGATGAGGCCGGGGAGAAGCCTCACGAAGTAATGGACAAAGGAGTCGGACATTGCGGTGATGGTCGCAGCCATTTCGGCAAAACCGAGGGTGGTATAGACCTTTGCGGCCTCCGTCATGCTCCGCCGCACATATTCTTCGGCGGCCGAGATTGGGTTCGCATTGATTCGAAGAAAATACAAGGCCAGCGTGACGGCCAGTGCAACAACGGGCAGGAGCCCGCCCAGGAGCGCTATTTTCTCCGGCGTCATCCGGCTGCGCATGCCTTCTCCCACGCCGACGGCCATCAGCCCGAAGCTGAACAAGAGCATGACTGCAAGGTGCCATCCGCTCAGGAGCGCGACCACGGCGCTTGCAAGGCCGAGGGCCGCGAGTCCTTCCGTCCTGCCGGAACGAACGTAAACGATGATGAGGGGCAACGGCGTAAACAGGGCGAGGATCTGACCGAGAAGGGGAATGAAAAATCCTGAAGCGTAGAGGGCCACGGCTTGCGCCGAGGCCGAAACAACCGGACGGAGCTTCATGCGCATCTCCAAAAAAAGGGAAACCCGCGGTCACCGTGAAAGCGGCTGCGGAGTTTCCCTTGTTGTTTTACAAAAATCGTGAGGCTGCGTCGTGCTTACCGTTCACCCGAGAAGGGTATCAGGGCGATGTTTCTGCAGCGCTGCACCGCGACGGTGACTTCCCGCTGGTGCCTGGCGCAATTGCCTGAAATGCGGCGGGGAAGTATTTTTCCGCGCTCGGTAATGAAAAATCGCAGCGTCTTGACGTCCTTGTAGTCAATGAAAGGCGTCTTGTCCACACAGAATCGGCACACCTTTTTTCTGACCTGGAACCTTCTTTTGCGGTCCGGGCTCCTGCTGTCTCTGCTTCTCGAATCAGAGGACCGCTCTGATCTTGCTGGATATTCTGCCATTATGAACTCCTCGTTAAGTTGTTTAGAGAATGGAGACGGTCTGCGAACCTAAAACGGTATTTCCCCCTCGTCAACGGGCGCCTCGGGCGTTGGTTCCGCCTGTCCTGCTCCGGCTGACGACGAGCCCGAGGAACGCTTCGGCATGAAATTGACCCGTTCGGCAACGACTTCGACCTTGTTGCGCTTCTGGCCGGTTTCCTTGTCGTCCCACCGGCGCTGCTGGAGTCTGCCGTCGATGAGGACCGAATCTCCCTTGCCGATATACTGACCGCAGTTTTCCGCCTGTTTGCCGAACACCACGATATCGATGTAGCTGACCTCTTCCTTGGTTTCGTCGCCCTGCTTGTACTTGCGGTTGACGGCGAGGGCGAAACTCGCCACGGCAATTCCGTTCGGTGTGTAACGCACCTCGGGATCCCGGGTGAGATTGCCCAGCAGGATTACTTTATTAAAGCTTGTCATAAGCAGCGCCTCGTCATGTTCCCGAACGTTTCCTGGTTCGCCGCAACGCCTGCGGCGGCTTTAGGCCTGTGCCGGACCGGTTTCCGCCGCCTTGGCAAGGTCTTTTTTCTTCGGCTTGGGCGCCGGTCTGGTACGCAGTTCTTTTTCCAACTTGACCGTTATGAACTTGATTACCGTGTCGGTCATTTTGTACGTGCGTTCAAGTTCGGCGACCGCCGCGGGCGCGGCCTTGAACTGGAAAAACGCGTAGTGACCGCGTTTTTGTTTCTTGATCTCGTAGGCCAGTTTCTTTTTGCCCCAGTCTTCAAACTTGAGCATTTCGCCGCCCTGTTTTGCGACGACGTCCTGCATCTTCTTGATCACCTGGGCGGTCTCTTCATCGGAGAGATTGGCGTTGATGATGAATATTGATTCGTAAATCGACATTGTTGACGCCTCCTTATGGGTTATAGCCCTTCCGTAGGCCGGAAGAGCAAGGAGTAATCTCCCGTATCGGGGAGAATCGACCTTACTCATTTTTGAAGCTCTAACATTATCATACGCCGGCTTAAAAATCAAGCCTTTTCTGGTCTTAACCGAAATTCTCTCTTGTTTTTTAAATGGTTACCGTGTTCACCAGCAGTTAATAGTGTCGTCGCGCAAGTATTTTTTATTGACAAAACTTCCCTTCTGTTTTATTATCAAAATCACTTTTTAAATTGCATGGTTATAAGAAAAATTTCCGTGAAAAAGAAAGGTCCGGATATGCCTGAGCAGTTCGGCAGGATCAAGCGTCTGCCGCCGTACGTTTTTGCCATCGTGAACTCGATGAAGATAGAAGCGCGCAGGCGCGGCGAGGACATTATCGACCTCGGCATGGGCAATCCCGACCAGGGCACGCCCCAGCACATTGTAGACAAGCTGATCGAGGCGGCCCAGAACCCGAAAAACCACCGATATTCCGCGTCCAAAGGCATCACCAAGCTTCGCGCGGCTGTCTGCGACTGGTACAAGAGGCGTTACGACGTCGAGCTCGATCCCGAGACCGAAACCGTCGTGACGATCGGGTCCAAAGAAGGCCTTTCCCATCTGGCCCTGGCCACGATCGAGCCGGGTGACGTGGTGCTCACGACGACGCCCGCCTATCCCATTCATCCGTATGCCGTGATTATCGCGGGCGGAGAAGTCCGTTCCATTCCGCTCAAAAAAGACTGCGACTTTTTCTGCGATTTGCAGGAAGCGTATAAGAATACCTGGCCGCGGCCTAAGATGCTGATCATCAACTTTCCGAATAACCCGACTACCGCGGTCGCGGACGTGGAGTTTTTTCAGAAGATCGCCGATTTTGCCCGGGAGAACAACATCATCGTGGTCCATGACCTGGCGTACGCGGACCTCACGTTTGACGGCTATCGGGCCCCGAGCTTCCTCCAGGCCAAGGGGGCCAAGGACGTGGGCGTGGAGTTCTACAGCCTGACCAAAAGCTACAACATGGCGGGATGGCGCGTGGGTTTCTGCGTGGGAAACAGGGACGTGGTCGGCGCGCTCATCAAAATCAAAAGCTATCTGGACTACGGCATGTTTCAGCCGATCCAGATAGCGTCGATCATCGCCCTGAACGGTCCCCAGGAATGCGTGAAGCAAATTTCGGACATGTATCAATCCCGCAGGGACGAGCTTATCGACAGCCTGGCTAAGGCCGGGTGGAACATCGAAAAACCCAAGGCCACGATGTTCGTCTGGGCCGAGATCCCCGAGCCGTTTAAAAAGATGGGCTCGATAGAGTTTTCGAAGCATCTTATCCATGAGGCCAGGGTGGCGGTGTCTCCGGGCATCGGGTTCGGCGAATACGGCGACGGCCACGTGCGGTTTGCCTTGGTCGAGAACGAGCACCGGATACGCCAGGCGGCGAAGGGGATAAAACTGGCGTTGAACAGACAATCCTAAAAACGGTATTTGACACACCCTGCACTCGCGCACACACTCGTAAACACTGGGCGCAGGCGGATAAAATCGGATAAGAGTCGGATAACAGCGGATTTTTCCCAAAAAATTCAACCAATAGGTGAATGCACAGCTTTAGAGTATATCCGCTTTTATCATATGTTAATCCGTTTTTTCCGTGTCTAAAATGATTTTTCAAAAGGTAATAGAATCCAGGGGCCAATCGTGAGGGTGCGAGACCTCGATGTAAAACACGGAGAGAGCATGACAACAAAAAAAACAATCAACGTCGGCATTATCGGTTTCGGCACCGTGGGCGCGGGCACGGCCCATATCCTTCTCGAAAACGCCGAAATTATCCGGAGGAGGCTCGGCTCGCCGATTGTGCTCAGGACGATAGCCGATCTTGATATCAAGCGAGACCGGGGCGTTAAGCTCGGCGACGTGAAACTTACGACCAGCGCCCAGGAGCTGATCACTGATCCGGAAATC
>JBGPUS010000257.1:0-3932 GCA_041491325.1 Nitrospirota bacterium
AGACCCGCCGGCCCGGAACCGATAATGATTACATCGAAAAATTGCGCCATTCCA
The DNA here is from genome assembly GCA_041491325.1 of Nitrospirota bacterium. Classification (GTDB taxonomy): domain Bacteria; phylum Nitrospirota; class UBA9217; order UBA9217; family UBA9217; genus JBAZLV01. The sequence goes on from JBGPUS010000257.1 coordinate 55, forward strand.
TTCTCCTCTTCGACAAATGCCTCTCGTTTAAAAAGCTGCTTCATTTTATATGAGCGGCCGTTACAAGTCAACACCGGAAACACCGAAACAATGACGTCTTGCAATGGAGGATTGACTTCGTGTAGTATTCAGGAAAAGCCTATCGTATGGAGGAAGCATGACTCGTGAAAAAATCAAGGAAGCGATTCAAGCGGCATCGGTGAACAGCCGACTGTCCTGTGAAAAGGCGCATGAACTGGCGCAAACGCTGAAGGTGTCGCTGAAGGAACTCGGGACGATCAGTAATGAGCTGAAGATCAAGATCGCGAACTGTCAACTGGGGTGTTTTTGATACGCAAATGTAGTGCCGCCAGCTGTTCTTCAGTTAAGCGGTCACTCACAGGAAGCGTCTTGCAATCCTTCAGAAACATTGGGTCCGAACCACCTCCCCAACCCCTCCTTGCCAAGGAGGGGCCGCAATAAGTCCCTCCCCTTGCTCAGGGGAGGATAGGTGGGGTGATTTCAGCTGAAATTGCAACTATTTAAAAGAAATGAATGACTCAGTGCACCGGACATCAGTTTCGAGCGGATGGGCCACGACCGGGCTTACGGCTTGTCGTGCTCCCAGTCCGCCGGATTACCGGGCATGACAATTGATTCGTTGTAGCACGTGACCTTGTTCTTACCCAGCGCTTTTGAGCGGTAAAGGGCCGTGTCGGCCTCATGGATCAATTCGGGATTGGTTTTTGCGATCCCGTGTTCCATAATTGCGACGCCGAGGCTTACCGTCACCCGTTCGGAAGGGTGGGCCACTTTCACGGTGAAAGGATACTCTTCGATCGATTCGCGCACACGCTCGGCAACGGCCATGGCCTCGGCGATGCTGGTTTCCGCCAGCAGAATTGAAAATTCCTCGCCGCCGTAGCGAAAACACGTGTCCGTGCTTCCGGTCCTGCACGCCGCCTTCAGAAGCGGACCCATTTGCGCTATCAGCCTGCTTCCTTCGATGTGGCCGTAGCGATCGTTAATGCGCTTGAAATCGTCAATATCGATCATGATGAAGGAGAAGTCACGGCCGGTGCGCACCGTCCTGCGGACCTCTTCTTCGAGTTTCTCCAGGAGAACACGGTAATTGAGGAGTCCGGTCAATTCGTCCACCCGGGCCAGTTCAAGCGTCTTTTTGAAGAGCACGGCCTTTTCCAGTCCGGCGGATATCAGATGGGACAAGGTCCGCAGGAGGTCGAATTCCTTGATGCCGAAGGCCGCGGTTTTTTCGTGGCTGAAGCCCATCACTCCTTCTATGCGACTTTCATTCTTGAGCGGTATCCCGATATAGCTGCCGACGGACTTTTTTTCATCGGGGTGGTGAAGAAAACTCTCGAAGAGAGAAGTGTCTTCCAGAAAGAGCGGTTCCCCGCCCGCGGCAATCATCCCGGGCGCTCCATTGTCAAAATAAATCGTATCCGCCGTCTTGGCTTGCAACTGCGGATTGTGAAAATAAACGGCTTCGAGCCCGGTCAGGTCTTTTTTTACCATGTACACGGAGGCCTCTTCGAAGGCCACGGACTTCCCGATGCAGACGATAATCTTCTGTATCAGCTCGGAAGGCTCCAGCTCCGACGCGATGATTTTCCCCACCTCGAAAAACAAGTGGGTCTCCGTGAGTTTCTGGTAAAAAAGAGCCTTGAAATCGTGCGCACTACCGCCGGGCCGACTCCCCTTTTTCTCTTTTACCGTTTTCGGTTTTGGTTTGGTCATCAGCCACCTGATCGGCCGGGAATGGAGCGCCGGTCACTTTGGGTAATTATACCATAGATTTCTTTTTAGACCATAAATAATTTTCACTTCCAAAATTACCTGTAGCCGTCCGTCGGCTAGGCCCGGATGAATCTCCCCCAACCAGCGGTGGAATCTGTTATTAAAAACCATATCCCCGATTGAAGCCCTCGGGGATGACGCAAAGTGATAGTAACGGTCTCACAATAGAGTGTACATCTATGTGTCATGAAATCCCTCCTAACCTCCCTTTTCCAAAGGGACACCCCTCTTTGATAAAGAGGGGCGGGGGGAGATTTGTGCTTATGTTGTTTCTATTTTGAAACGACTAATAAGTCAATACTTTCGATGAGCCCCTGCAAAAGCGTTGTTCGCTCTATCCCCGCGAGCTGGCGGCCTGCTTCTCCATGCTGAACACAAGCCCCTTCTCGCCCCGGTCTACGATGACCTTGGACCCCTCCTTGACTTCGCCTGACAGGATCTTTGCTGCGAGCGGGTTCAACACGTCCCGCTGGACCACACGTTTGAGCGGTCGGGCGCCGAAGACCGTATCGAACCCTTCTTCCGCCAGACGTTCTTTTGCGCGGTCGGTGAGCTCGATTTCTATCTTCTTGTCCGATAACCTTTTCTGCACGAGCCCCACCTGGATGGCGACGATATTTTTCAAGACCTCGGCATCCAGCGGGTGGAAAATGATCGTATCGTCGATCCGGTTCAGGAACTCGGGCCGGAAGTGCCGGCGCATTTCCTCCATGACCCTGCTGCGCATCTCTTCCTCGTCATTCCGGAGTTCCTGGATATACTGACTGCCGATGTTCGACGTCATGATCACCACGGCGTTCTTGAAATCCACGGTGCGGCCGTGTCCATCAGTAAGCCTTCCGTCGTCGAGGACCTGGAGCAGAATATTGAAGACCTCCGGGTGCGCCTTTTCGATCTCGTCGAAGAGGATCACGGCATACGGCCTCCTGCGCACGGCCTCCGTGAGCTGGCCTCCCTCGTCGTAGCCCACATACCCGGGGGGCGCGCCGATCAGGCGCGAGACCGTGTGGCGCTCCTGGTACTCGGACATGTCGATGCGAATCATGGCCTGCTCGTCGTCGAACAGGAACTCAGCGAGCGCCCGCGCAAGTTCTGTTTTCCCCACGCCCGTCGGGCCCATGAAGATGAAGCTCCCGATCGGCCGGTTCGGGTCCTGGATGCCCGCCCGGGCCCTGCGCACCGCGTCGGAAACGGCCGTGACAGCCTCTTCCTGGCCTATCACGCGCATACGGAGACGTTCTTCCATGTGCAAAAGCTTCTGCATCTCGCCTTCGAGCATCCTGCTGACCGGTATGCCGGTCCACTTGGACACGATCTCCGCCACGTCCTCGTCATCCACTTCTTCCTTGAGTATCTTCTGTTGAGACTGTATCCCCGTCAAGCCGGTTGATTCAGCTTCAAGCTGTTTCTCAAGTTCGAGAAGCTTCCCGTAACGCAGCTCCGCCGCCCGGCCCAGGTTGCCCTCGCGCTCCGCCTTGTCCGCGTCGATCCTGGCCTGTTCAATCTGTTCCTTGATGCTCCTGATCTTTTGAATCGCGGCCTTCTCAGACTTCCATTGGGCCGCAAGACCGCTTCTCTTCTCTGAAAGCTCCGCGATTTCTTTCTCGATCTTCTCAAGCCGGTCTCGCGACGCCTGGTCTTTTTCTTTCTTCACGGCCTCCCGTTCTATTTCGAGCTGCCTGATCCTGCGCTCCGCTTCGTCAAGCTCCGCGGGCATGCTGTCGATCTCCATGCGAAGCCCCGAGGCCGCCTCGTCGATCAGGTCGATGGCCTTGTCCGGCAAAAAGCGGTCCGCAATATAACGGTGTGAAAGGACCGCGGCGCTCACGAGCGCTGAGTCCTTGATTTTGACGCCGTGATGCACCTCGTAGCGCTCTTTCAAGCCGCGCAGGATCGAGACCGTGTCCTCCACCGTCGGTTCCTTCACCATCACGGGCTGGAACCGTCGCTCAAGCGCGGGGTCCTTCTCGATGTACTTTCGATACTCGTTCAGCGTAGTGGCCCCCACGCACCGAAGCTCGCCGCGCGCGAGCGCGGGCTTCAGCATGTTCGAAGCGTCCATGGCGCCTTCGGCGGCGCCG
>JBGPUS010000258.1:0-3931 GCA_041491325.1 Nitrospirota bacterium
CTCGGTGGTCCATCCGTTCGATCACGAGAATTGCCACGCCGCCAGCAATAAGCGCCCCCGCTACCGTGATCGGGTTAAAGAGGTGCGCCTTGATGTACGTGTGCGTCAGCAGGCCGACCGCTGCCGCGGGAAGGAACGCGATCATGACATTCATCACGAGGGAGCGGGCCTCTTTGTTCGAGGGCAGCCCCTTGATCGTTCCGAGCACCTTCTCGCGATAGAGCCATACGACCGCCAGTATCGCCCCGAGCTGGATAAAGACCTCAAAGACCTTGGCCTTTTCGTCATCGAACCCGAGAAGGTCTCCGGCAAGAATAAGGTGGCCTGTGGATGAAATGGGGAGAAACTCGGTTATCCCCTCCACGATTCCAAGCACCACGCCTTTTAACAGAACGATCATATCCATGGTATTGAAATGCCCCCCTAAGACAAAGGAACGGAAAACCGGCCTCCTGACATGCAGGCGCTCCGTAAACCCCTTGATCGGCACATTATTTCACAATACCATGGGGAATTCAAGCTGTTTTGAGTGGACAGAACCAAATAAGGGGAAAGATCCGATTATACCGCAGGCGAACGTATACAATCTTAAAAAAAAATGGATTCTTTCGTTCGCTTCGACTTTTTGAATCCTCTGTGTTCATCTGCGTCTCGTGCCCAGCGTTTATGAGCGCTTGCCGCGAATGCAGGGTATTATCTGTGGTTGCAAATGCCTTTTAGCGGATAATTGTAATATCGACGCTCTCTAAACCCTGACCACGATCTTGCCGAAGAACTGCCGCGAGAGCAGCTTTTCATACGCCTTCTGCGCGTCCTTGAACTCAAACACGGAATCAACAACAGTCTTGAGCTTGCGGGGGAACAGGTCGAGATACTGGAACACCGCGGCCTTCGGTCCAACATAGACGCCATGGATCGAGATGTTTTTCCCGAAGAGATATCTGAGACTTATGGGGACCTCGTCGCCGCTCGTCGCGCCGAAGGTCACGAGCCTGCCGCCCCTCTTCAAGCATGCGAGGGACTTGTTGAACGTGGCGACCCCGACATGGTCCACAACGATATCGACAAGCTCGCCCCTGGTGATTTTTTTTACCGTATCCGCGAAATCTTCTTTTTTGTGATTGATGACAAAATCCGCGCCGAGCTGCTTTGCTTTTTCCATTTTCCAGTCGTCGCCAATGGTGGTTATGACAACAGCATTATACAGCTTCGCGACCTGGATCAACGCCGTGCCCACACCGCTTCCAGCTGCATGGACCAGGACCGTATCGCCTTGCTTTATTCCCGCGCGGAGCACGAGGGAATTCCATGCAGTGGTGTACGTAATGCCGATGCCCGCGGCTTCCTCGAACGAGAGGCCTTCGGGCTTTTTGAATATGTTCCGTGCGGGAGCTTTCACGTACTCCGCGGATACGCCGCTATTAATGACGCCGATTAGAGAGAAGCGGTGACACTCATTATCATGTCCGCCCGCACACCGCTCGCAGTGGCCGCACGAAAGCCCTGGGAATACGACCACCTCATCCCCGGATTTAAGATGCTGGACGTTCTTACCCACCTTCTCGACGATACCCGCGGCGTCAGAACCGAAGATATGCGGAAGAGGAATCTGGACCGGGTAGGTGCCTCCCATGACCCAGACGTCGAGGTGGTTCAACGAGAACGCCTTCACCCGTACCAGGACTTCGCTTTCGTCGATCTCAGGCGTGGGCAAGTCTCCGGTCTTGATGCCTTTGTACCCTTTGAGTTCGTCGTAGTAAAGCGCTTTCATGGCTGCGCCTCCTTGAAAGTCATTGAAAAAGAGCGTGCCCCGTGACGTTTTCGCGCCTCGATAGCCCTACCCCCCGCACTTCGCCATGGCCTTCACGTTCCAGATGGTCTCGGCATATTCCTTGATCGTCCGGTCGCTGGAGAAGCGGCCCATGTTCGCCACGTTCAGGATCGCGCGCTTGGTCCACTCCTCCGTGTTCCGATACAGCGCGTCCACCCGCTCCTGGCAGGCGATGTAGGATGCATAGTCCGCGAGCACCAGAAACCGGTCGCCAGAGCCGGTCAGCGTGTCGAAAATGGGATGGAATCGGCGCGGGTCAGCAGGCGAGAAAAAGCCATTCGCTATCATGTCGAGGGCTTGTCTGAGTTCGGCATTCGAATTGTATACGTCCCAGGGATTGTACCCTTTCGTCCGAAGCGCTGCGACCTCATCGGCGGTCAGGCCGAAGATGAAAATGTTGTCATCGCCCACCTCATCCTTTATCTCGATGTTGGCGCCGTCCAACGTCCCGATGGTAAGTGCGCCGTTCAGCGCCAATTTCATATTGCCCGTGCCCGAGGCCTCCATGCCCGCTGTCGATATCTGCTCCGACAAATCACAGGCAGGGATGATCTTTTCGGCGTTCGATACGTTGTAGTCGGGGATGAAGACCACCTTGAGCAGGCCGCCCACCACCGGGTCGCTGTTGATCGTGTCCCCGATGCTGTGAATAAGCCTGATGATGAGCTTTGCCATGCCGTAGCCGGGCGCCGCCTTTCCGCCGAAGATCACCGTGCGCGGGACGAGGTCCGTGGCGCGGCCTTCGCGTATCCTATTGTAGCGGGTCACGATGTGCAAGACGTTCAAGAGCTGCCGCTTGTATTCATGGAAACGTTTGATCTGCACGTCGAACAGCGAATCGGGCTGGACCGATACATGGAGCCGCATCTTGATAATCTCGGCCAACTGGTCCTTGTTCGCGAGTTTCACGGCGCGGAACGCGTCCCGGAACGTAGCATCCTGGGCCAGGGGCGCGAGGTGCTTAAGTTCCGAGAGTTCGCAGAGCCACTCCTTGCCTATCCGGGAAATAATGAGTTCGGAAAGGCCGGGGTTGGCCTGGTGCAGCCAGCGCCGGGGCGTAATACCGTTCGTGATATTGACGATCTTTGCGGGATAAAACCGGTCGAAGTCGGAAAAAATCGTTTTTTTCATCAACTCGGTGTGGATCTGGGACACGCCGTTCACGCAATGGCTGCCGACGATTGCAAGGTGCGCCATGCGCAGCCGCTTGCCGCCTTCCTCGCCCACGATGGACATGCGCCGCAGCATGTTCACGTCGCCGGGAAAGCGGTGCCGCACCTCTTCGAGAAACCGGAAGTTGATCTCGTAGATGATCTGCAGGTGGCGCGGCAGTACCTTCTCGAATAGGGACGCGGGCCAGGTTTCGAGCGCTTCGGGCAAGAGCGTGTGATTCGTGTACGAGAATGTTCGCCGGGTGATGTCCCAGGCGTGGTCCCAATCCAGATGATGGAGGTCTACTAAAACGCGCATGAGTTCCGGAATAGCGATCGAGGGATGCGTGTCGTTCAGCTGAATGGCGACCTTGTCGGGCAATTCATCGAAGGCGTGGTGGGCCTTGCTGAAGCGCCGCAGAACGTCTTCGAGCGACGCGCAGACGAAAAAGTACTGTTGCTTAAGCCGAAGCTCGCGGCCCATCTGGGTCGTATCGTCGGGGTAGAGCACTTTCGAGAGGTTCTCTGATTCGTTCTTATCTTCGACGGCCTTGATGTAGTTGCCTTCATTGAAGTACGTGAGGTTGAAGTCGCGGGTCGCCTTGGCCGCCCAGAGGCGCATGTTGTTCACGGTGCTCGTGTCATAACCGGGCACCGGCGTGTCGTAGGCCATGGCCATCACGTCCTCCGTGTCGACCCAGTGGAACCGCGTGTGGCCCTGTTCGTCCTTGAATTGGACCGAGCGGCCGCCGAACTTCACCGGGAAGAGCACTTCCGGACGGGGAAATTCCCAGGGATTGCCGTAGCGCAGCCAGTTGTCGGGGTGCTCAACCTGGTTGCCGTTCTCGATCTTTTGGTTGAACATGCCGTATTCGTAGCGAATGCCGTAGCCATAGCCCGGCAGGCAGAGCGTTGCCATGGAGTCGAGAAAACAGGCCGCCAGCCTGCC
>JBGPUS010000259.1:0-3926 GCA_041491325.1 Nitrospirota bacterium
AAAGGCTATGAAACTTTACGAAAAGAGGCACTATGAAGAGGCCTCGACCGCGCTCCGCGGCGAGTTGCATTCGCTCCAACAGGCCCAGCAAGGACCTGCGAACCTCGCCTTGGGCATGATTTACCTGAAGCAAGCCGAACTGTACCGTGAACTCAACCAGGAATCCCTGTCCGCGGCCCAGGACTATCTAAGAAAACTGGCCGCTGCAAAGGGCGCGGGTAGGAGCCGCTTCGTAGACCTCTATATGGGAGAAGCGCTTCTTGAAGCCGGCAAGCCCGCCGCAGCCGTGGTCAACCTTGAAAAGTTTATGGCGGATGAAGCCATCGATGCTCGGTATCGCACGATCGCAAAAATAGACCTGGGCCTGTGCTACTACCTCACCGACGATAAGCAGAAGGCGGACACTGCCTGGAGCGGCATAGACGCCGCGGATCCCGAAGTCAAGGCCGCGCTTGCCTCAACGTTCAGCAGGGCGGGCCTCAAGGAAAAGAAGTCAGTGATGCTCGTCGAAGAAGGTCTTGCGGACGTGAAGAAAGCCGGCAAGACCCCATCGGTCCGTATGATAAACGACGCACTTTCAGTCTACGTCCGGGAGGGGTTGACGGACAAGGGACTCGAGCTGCTCAAGCGCGCCGACGCCAAGGGCTATTCCTACCGGGAAGTGATCGGCAAGTCCAAAGTCATCACCTTCTACGATCTGTCGCTGCTCGGAGACTTGTCCGCGTTGTTCGGACAAGCGGCTGTCGCTTCTCTCGAAAAAGCCGCGGCCGACGCGGCCGTAAAAGACCCGGCGCAATACTACCTTGCTCAGGCATATAGTCTGTTCGGACATGTCGAACAGTCCGCAAAAACAGTCTCGGCATTCCTTGCATCCGCGCGCATGCCGCAACAGTCCAAGGACACCATGCATGTGTTGCAGGCCGCGAACCAATATCAGAAGGGGCGCCAAAGCGATGCCCTTGGCGCATGGGATGAGCTTTCTAAGAAGCAGCCGCTGAACCCGGAGCTGTTTGCCGAGATCGTGAGCGCGTGCGCGCACGCCAAGGCTGAATGCCCACAGCTTGTCAAGCGGGCGGAAGCAGCAGCGGAAACGGGGCAGGGAAAGAAATTTTACGCGCTCAACGCGGCCATCGGGAAATATTACCTCATGAAAAAAAACCAGGCCAAGGCAATCGCATATATGGAAGCGGGCCGGGACAAGAGCAATAAAAATAAGTTTGAATCAAACGATCCGCTGATGCTCGTGGACCTCGCGGGGCTGTACTACCGAAACAAAAAATTTTCCGAGGCCCTTGAGATCTATTTCGAGCTGAGCAAACAGTTTCCGGCGGTGCGCCAAATTCAGGAAGCGATGCAGGGCGTTTACGCCATTGAGCAGAAGAGCGCGGGAGATGTCAGTATTTTGTAAAATCAATGAGACTGTCGGCTAGCAGATACCGGGCGCGCATTCCGCCGGTGATCCGCATTCCGAAGTCGTGGAGGAGGAGCTTATGAAAAGGGCGCTACTAGTTGTGCTGTTGCTGGTCGGAATGCTCTGTATCCTGTCGCCGTCGGCGGGCGCGGGACCCAAGAAAGACGGTAGGCCGGACGGCGGCACGTTGAGCTACGGCGAATACGGGAGGCCGGCCACGCTCGATCCGATCACCAGTAACGAAATGATTTCCCTGCGGATCACGGAGCTTGTGTTCAACGGCCTCGTCGGAATCAACGAAAAACAGGAAATCGTGCCGGAACTGGCCGAACGCTGGGAGATGGCCAAGGACGGCCGTACCTACACGTTCTTCCTGAGGAAGGGCGTGACCTGGCACCCGAAAAGCGGCGATGAGTCGAGGCCGTTCACGGCGGACGATGTGCTCTTCACCTATCGGCTCATGATGAACCCCAAGACCATTACCCCGCTCAAGGTCCGCTATGAGTTCATCGACGGCATTGAAAAGGTGGATGACTCCACGGTCCGGTTCACGCTGAAGAGGCCCATTTTGAACGCCCTCGCCAAATTCAGCTTCAAGATCATTCCCAAACATGGGCCGTCCAATCCCCTTTACCTCACGCGGGAAGACCCGTTTGTGCAAAACCCGATCGGCACGGGCTCGTATATTCTCAAGAACGTCACCGCGGACCGCGAAATCATACTGGTTGCGAACGACAACTATTTCAAGGGCCGTCCGCACCTCGATAAATTCGTGGCAAAACCGTTCGCCGACCAAAATATCATGACCCAGGCCCTCATGTTCAACGCCATCGACATGATCGTGCTGGTGAACCCCCGGGACATACCCGAGGTCCAGGGCGACAAGCGCTTCGTCCTGCAGCCGTATAATGCCCTGTCCTACTCCTTCTTCGCCTATAACATCCGGAACCCGCTGCTTGCGGACAAACGCGTGCGTCAGGCGTTTACCTATGCCGTGAACCGCCAGGAGATGCTTGATTCCTTCTTCAACAGCCAGGGCACAATCATTTCCGGCCCGTTTGCTCCGGGGAGTTGGGCCTATAACCTTGAAGTGCTGCCCTACGCGTTCAACCCGGAAAAGGCAAAGGCCCTCCTCAAGGAAGCCGGCTTTACGCCCGGCGCGGACGGCTTCATGCAGAAGGACGGGAAAAAACTTTCTCTCTTGCTGAAGGTGCCCATTGAGAAGGAAAGCGAGGCGGTAAAGCGGGTTGTGCTCGCTTTCAAAAACTACCTGAAAAACGTCGGCGTCGACATCCAGGTGGCCTTCAAGGAATGGCAGTCATGGAAAGAAGATGTATTTTTAGAGCACGATTTTGACATCGTCTTTGCGTCATGGGTTTTCGACGATTCCGCGGACATATCGTCACTCTTCCATTCCGGGGAAATCGGGCCGTGGAAGAACAATTTCATCGGCTATTCCAATCCCGAAATTGACGGTTTGATCAACGAGAGCAAACTGACGCTCGACCATGAAAAGCGGAGGACGATCAACCGCAAGATGCACGCCATGCTCGCGGATGAAAACCCGTACACGTTCCTCTGGACGCTGACGAACTACGCCGCCTACCACGGCAAGGTGCGGCATGTGGCCATTCACCCCTACAAGTTTTTCTCCTTTGCGGACGACTGGTTCATAGCCGAAAAGGACCAGAAGTAGGGCATCGAAATGCGGATTTTCGGGTTTTAAGAAATATGCGAAAAGGACCCCTGGTGCCATGAAGCTTTCGGCCATCCGTCCCATAGCCCTGGTTCTGTCCAGGGAGCTGATGCTTACCGCGCTGCTGCTTTTGGGCGTAAGCTTCGTGGTTTTCATCATCCTGTATCTCTCTCCCGGAGACCCCTTCAGCGTGCTGCTCGAAGGACAGTCCTCGGCCGAGGCGCGCGCCGGAATACGCGAGGCACTGGGCGTCCCAAGGTCATGGTATGCGCAGTACCTTTCCTGGCTTACGGGAATGCTGCAGGGAAACTTCGGCACGTCGATCCGCACGGGTCTGCCGGTCCTTACCGAGGTGCTTCGCGTCGGATTGAACACGCTGATCCTCACCATCGGTTCCATGCTGGTAACCTTGCTGATCGCCGTGCCCATTGCGCTCTATTCGGCGGTCCGGGGGACGAATAAAATATCCTGGCCTCTCACGATGTTTGCGTACGTCATTTCCGCGCTTCCCGTGTTCTGGTTCGGGTATATTGTTCTCTACGTGTTCATGCACAAGTTCGGGATCTTCCCGCTCGCCTTCGGTTCGTCAAGCGGCCAAAAATACGCCTGGCTGTATGCCTTGCTCCCGATCTTTGTGCTCGGAGTGGGCAACGGCACCATCAGCGAAGTGATCCGCTCCCTGCGTGCGGAGATGGGGAGGGTTATGGCCGAGGATTACATACGCACGGCGAAGGCGAAGGGCGCGGCGGTCTGGAAGCATTCCTTCAAGGAAGGGCTGCTTATTCCCGTGACTGAAATTATTGCGGCCAAGATCCCTTT
>JBGPUS010000260.1:0-3924 GCA_041491325.1 Nitrospirota bacterium
CCGCACGATCTGTTGCAACCGGTGACGTTCCTGTTCGTTCAGTTGTACCAGAAACTGTTTCTGGCTCATGGACACCTCCTTACAGAAGAGTGTGCCATGAAACGCATAAACTAGCAAGAACTAAATTTACGGTGTACTAGTCCGCTTCGTACCCGGAATAGTTCCCGTCAAAGAAAACCACCTTGCTGTCTCCTTCGAACGCGAGGATATGCGTGGCAATCCTGTTGCAGCGAGCGGCAAGAAGGTATTTTTGACTTCTACATCTCATGACGGGAATTTGGGCGGAATTGCTCTGCAAAGCTCGCGCAACCGAGGCAAGCCTTGCGGGAAACTTCAAAGCATGGCTGTCTGACAACACTACTGATGCTAAAGACCATATAACAACCAATGGTCCGTGGGTGCGTCTCGACGGCATCAAGATCGCGGATAACATAGCAGACCTTACCGATGACTCTCTCTTTTCAGCCATTAATGTTACAGAAACTGGGAAATATTATTCTGGGTTCCTTGTTTGGACGGGAACGAATGCTGATGGCACGAAATATTTGGATCCAGATTCGAAACCGAATAATTGCAGCAACTGGGCTAGTGCTAGTACAACTACGACGGGTTATTCCGGAGAAGAATCTTTTGCTGATTCGCTCTGGTCAATTTATTGGGGGAACCGACCAGCACTGTAATCTTTCGGACGGCCATCTTTACTGTTTCGAGGATTAAGGTGGAACAGGTTTTAAAGCTTATTTTCTATTCAACGACCTAACCCGGACAAGCCGGAAAACTTCTTAGCCACAGACCACCGAACACAGAGAGAAGCAAAAAACGGTATATTTAAAACTATTTTCAAGCTTTCTCTGTGGACTGTGTGCGTCTGTGGCAAAAATATTCGTGCCGTTTTGAGTAGAATTTGACCCTGTAGGGCAAGGCTTTAGCCTTGCTGGTCGCTGAAAAGCCGCAACCCTGAAGGGTTGCCCTACAAGTCATTCTAACCAAATCAAATTTCCAACATCGACAATCTTTTGTCGATGTTATAGCGTAAGCGCCTAACAGAAAGAGGGGCGGCTTTATGGCCGTCCCTCTCGCAATTCCAAACCTCATTCCGAAATTATCTCGTCAAATGCCTATACTTGATCCTATGCGGCTGGTCCGCTTCCGCGCCAAGGCGCGCGTGGCGGTCCGCTTCGTATTCGGAATAGTTCCCGTCAAAGAAGACCACCTTGCTGTCTCCCTCGAACGCGAGGATATGCGTGGCGATCCGGTCGAGAAACCAGCGGTCGTGGCTGATCACCACGGCGCAGCCCGCGAAGTTGTCGAGCCCTTCTTCGAGCGCCCGCATGGTGTTCACGTCGATGTCGTTCGTGGGCTCGTCCAGGAGCAGCACGTTCGCCTCTTCCTTCAGGATGCGCGCGAGGTGCACCCGGTTCCGTTCGCCGCCTGACAGCACGCCGACCTTCTTCTGCTGGTCCGTGCCGCCGAAGTTAAAGCGCGACACGTACGCGCGTGAGTTCATCAGCAGCTTCCCGAGCTGGACCTGCTCCTGGCCCCCGGTGATCTCCTGCCAGATGGTCTTGTTCGGATCGAGCACGTCGCGGCTCTGGTCAACGTACCCGAGCTTTACGGTCTCTCCGATCCTGATTTTACCTTTGTCCGGCGTGTCCTGGCCCGTTATCATGCGGAACAGCGTGGTCTTGCCCGCTCCGTTCGGCCCGATCACGCCCACGATGCCTCCGGGCGGCAGCATGAACGACATGTTCTCTATAAGAATATTATCGCCGTAGGCCTTGGTCACGTTCTCGGCCTCGATCACCACCTTGCCGAGCCGGGGTCCCGGCGGAATATAGATCTCCAGTTCCTTACCGCGCGCCTCGGTCTGCTGCCGGAGCAGTTCTTCGTAGGAGCTGATGCGCGCTTTTGATTTCGCATGCCTGCCCTTGGGCGACATTCTGATCCACTCGAGCTCGCGCGCGAGCGTTTTCTGGCGTTCGCTCTCGGACTTCTCCTCCTGCTTCAGCCGCTCGCCCTTTTGCTCAAGCCAGGAAGAATAGTTCCCCTTCCACGGTATGCCCTGGCCGCGGTCGAGCTCCAGGATCCAGCCGGCCACGTTGTCGAGGAAGTACCGGTCATGGGTCACGGCGATGACCGTGCCCTCGTATTTTTGGAGATGGTGTTCGAGCCAGGCAACGGACTCCGCGTCAAGATGGTTCGTGGGCTCGTCGAGCAGAAGAATGTCCGGCTTCTGGAGAAGCAGGCGGCAGAGCGCTACACGCCGCTTCTCGCCGCCGGACAGGACGTTCACCACTGTCTCGCCCGCAGGACAACGCAGAGCGTCCATGGCCATATCGAGTCTGCTGTCGAGCTCCCATGCGTTCGCATGGTCGAGTTTCTCCTGCACCGCCCCCTGGCGCTCGATCAGCTTCTGCATCTCATCGTCGGACATGGGATTGGCGAAACTTTCGTTGATCTTGTTGTACTCCTGCAAGAGGTCAACAATCTGCTGCACGCCCTCTTCCACGCATTGCCGCACGGTTTTGTCCGGATCGAGCTTCGGCTCCTGTTCGAGAATCCCGACGGTGTAGCCCGAAGAGACCACGACTTCGCCCACGAAATCCTTGTCCATTCCCGCCATAATGCGCAGCAGCGAGCTCTTGCCCGAGCCGTTCAGGCCCAACACCCCGATCTTTGCGCCGTAGAAGTAGGAAAGGTAGATGTCCTTCAGGACCGGTTTTTTATCGTAAAACTTGCCTACGCCAACCATGGAGTAGATTATCTTGTTCGGCTCGTTTGCCATGTTTTCAGTCAATGCCTCCGTAAAAAAATTAGGCTTCTTTGTACCCTGATTGCGGCCTTGTGTCAACAGAAAAGCGCGGCCGGAGCGGAAACGCTATTTCCCCGGACCTCCGCACACGGGGCACTCGGGATCTTTCCGGACCTTGAACTTTTGGAAATCCGTGGTCCCGCCCTCCCACACGAGCAGCTCCCCCTTGAGCGTCGGCCCCACGCCCGTGAGATATTTTATCGCCTCAAGCGCCTGCAACGTCCCGATCACGCCGGGAGTCGCGCCGACGACGGGAAAGACCTCCTGGGGCGGCGCCTCGGGAAAGATGCACCGAAGGCACGGCGTCTCAGGAGACTGGATGAACGAAAGCCGCCCGTCAATGCCCCAGATACTGCCGTACACGAAAGGTATTTTTTTCCGCATGGCACACTCGTTCAGCACATACCGGGTCGGGAAATTATCCATGCAGTCGATGATGATGTCCGCATCAGCGACCAGCGCGTCCACGTTGCTGTCGTCGATCCTGTCGGTAAGCGCCGTTACCGCAACCTCGGGATTCAGCCGCTCAAGAGTCATCTTTCCGGAAAGCGCTTTGTTCATGCCGATCCGCGTGTGGTCATGCAGAATCTGCCTGTTCAGATTCGACCAGTCAGGCGAATCAAAATCACACAGCCTGATCGTGCCCACTCCGGCGGCGGCAAGGTAGATCGCGACAGGCGACCCGAGCCCACCCGCGCCGGCAATGAAAACCACCGATTGTTTGAGTTTCTTCTGGGTCTCTTCGCCCCAGCCCGCCATCATCATCTGCCTGGCGTAGCGTTTTTGTTCCGTTTCCGATAGTTTCATGATTTGCTCCTGCGCTCTCAAACCGTATGCCGTAGTGTCAAAATCCTTTACCGCAGAGGACGCGAAGGGCGCAGTGAAGATTTTGATGAGGACACGTTAAACGATTTTTTAATTTACGCCCCTCTGAGACCTTCTCGGATTTCCTCTGCGACCTCTGCGGTGAAAAGTTTTTTCGGCTGGAACTCATTTTCCTGACAACGTGACCCGTGCCTTCCTCAACATCGAGTCCGGCACATACGAAGATTTGAATATTCGCAGGTTCTCTTTGTCCAAATCCTGTTCGAGGTTCAGGTACCGGTATTTCG
>JBGPUS010000261.1:0-3905 GCA_041491325.1 Nitrospirota bacterium
CATGAATAACGCCACGTATGTACCACCGGCGGCTTCTGAAATGTCCGCAGGTCTTGATAAACTTGAAAAGTATATTCACGCCGACGATACCTATCCCCCGCTGGTCCGTATCGGACTCATTCATTATCAATTTGAGGCCATCCATCCTTTTATCGACGGGAACGGCAGGATCGGGCGTCTTTTGATCTCCATCCTGCTCTCAAGCTGGGGTCTTCTTCCGCTGCCGCTCTTATATCTCAGCGCTTTCTTTGAACGAAACAGGCGGACATATTATGAGCGACTACTCGATGTCAGCCGGCGCGGAGCGTGGAAGGAATGGCTGCTGTTTTTCCTCGAAGGCGTTTCCGAGCAGTCGAGGGACGCAATCGGCAGAGCAAAAGAACTGCAAGACTTGCAGCTGGCCTGGCGTACAAAACTGAAAGAACAAAAACGCGTGACCGGTTTGGTCTTGGGTATTACCGACGCTTTGTTTGAAAAGCCGATTATTTCCGCCCCAGAGGTTGCCAAAAAATTCAAGGTGAGCCATCAAGGGGCCATGAAGGCGCTCCAGGGGCTTGAAAAACTCAGGGTTGTGAAACTATTGGAAGACAAGCAGCGGAATAGAATGTACGTGGCCAAAGATATCCTCAAGATCATGGAGTGAACGTGAAGTTGCAAAAACGATTCACCATGTAACTTTAGGTTGGTTAAGTTACATGGTGAAAAAATTATGTAACTCGAGTTACATAAGGACAACGACATGTATCGGACGGCTTTGGGGCCAGGTCTTAAAATATCAGTTATTAATTCCATAGAGCAGATTTGCAATCTTTGTCTTTTGGAACGTGTCACGGGAACAGGCAAACATATTTAAATAATCTCGTATCCGGCGCGGAGGCTCTGTGTCTTGCGCGGCACTCGCAACATGGTCCGCTGCTTTGGAGACTTCAATAAGAATTTCACGATGAAAAAGAACGCTAAACCAACGCTGGCTCGAACAAACAGGAAGCTCGCCCGTGAGTGGCACCCCACGAAGAACGCGCCGCTGACGCCGAAGGAAGTAACAGCCGGCTCGGGCAGGAAGGTCTGGTGGGTGTGTGCCAAAGGCCATGAATGGGAAGCCCAAATATGTAATAGAAGCAACGGAGCGGGGTGTCTTTTTTGCGCAGGACGAGCAGTGAATAAGGGCAACTGCCTCCAGACCGTAAATCCGCAGCTTGCCGGAGAATGGAACCGTATGAAGAACGCGCCGCTCTCGCCGCGCAACGTGACTGCCGGCTCCGGCAGAAAGGTCTGGTGGGCGTGCGGAAAGGGCCATGAGTGGCAGGCTGTCATAGCTCATCGTAACGAGGGAGCCGGATGTCCTTACTGCTCCGGGAGATACGCAACTGGCGGGACCTGCCTGCGCACGCTGAATCTGAAGCTTGCCAAAGAGTGGCATCCGAAAAGGAATGCATTGCTCACGCCGAAGGACGTAACACTCTATTCCCATAAGAAAGTTTGGTGGCGCTGCATGAGGGGCCACGAGTGGTTTGCCGCCGTTGCCGACAGGAGCAAAGGACGCGGCTGTCCTTATTGCTCAGAGCGGTATGTAACGGACGATAACTGTCTGCTGGCGGTAAGTCCGAAGCTTGCCAAAGAGTGGCATCCGACCAAAAACTTCGCGCTTACGCCGAGGGACGTGCTCCCCCATTCCAATAAAAAAGCCTGGTGGACGTGCAAGAAAGGCCATGAGTGGAAAGCCGTCATAAACAATAGAAGCAGCCGAACAGACGGATGTCCTTACTGCTCAGGGCACAAGGTAAACAAGGACAATTGCCTCCAGACCGAAAATCCGAGGCTTGCAAGAGAGTGGCATCCCACCAGGAATGCTCCGCTTACGCCGAGGGAGGTAACTTCCGGGTCCGGAAAGAAAGTGTGGTGGCTCTGCAAAAACAAACATGAGTGGCCGGCTGTCATAGCCAGCAGAAACCAGGGATGTTATTGTCCTTTTTGCTCCGGGAGAAAAGCAACCGATATGAACTGCTTGCAGACCGTAAACCCGCCGCTCGCCCGCGAGTGGCACACGAACAGGAATACTCCAGTGACGCCGCGGGACGTCACTGCCCGCTCAAGCAAGAAAGCGTGGTGGACGTGCAAAAAAGGTCATGAGTGGGAATCCTCGATCTCGAACAGGAGCAGAGGCAACGGGTGTCCCTATTGCTCGGGAAAAAGGGTGACGAAAGAAAATTGTTTGCAGACTATAAACCCTGCGCTTGCCCGTGAGTGGCATCCGACGAAGAATGGGTCGTGGTCGCCGAAGGACGTGGCCCCTTATTCTCAAAGACTGGTGTGGTGGAAATGCGTGAAGGGGCATGAATGGCGGGAACCGGTCATCGACCGCTATAAACGAGGCGGCTGCCCCGTGTGCGTATTGAAAAGAAAGGCGCCCCGGCTGTTCGAGCGCGGCGGAGCGCCGGTCTTGATTAGATAAAAAACGGCGGGGGAGGACCTTGACTTCAAGGAGTTCATCGAAAGTAAGGGGCCAAGTGTCGAAAAATACCTGTATGGCTATAATCATCGGCTGGCAGGAAATGTCATTTCCCGGTACGACAACTCGCCTGATCCCCACGCAAGGACATTAACATCGTTTCCTCACCATAAACATCTTCAAACCGGGGAACTTGTAGAACCCGCCCGCCTTATCGATTTGGCCGCTGTCCTTGATGAAGTAGAAAGTTCTTATACGGTAAATGAAGAATGAACGTCGTGTGGCTTTGTGGTCCGCGCACGGCGGACCGGGTCACACGCCTCAGCCGCCGCCCCACGACGCCCCCGTATCGCACACGGAGTGTTCTCCTCCGGGCGACGAGAACGAGGACAGCAATTTCTTCGCTTTTCTTTCGTTGCAATAGGGACATGCCGTGTTTTCTGATTTGAACGTCACGGCCTGCATAACTCCGAATTCCCTACCGCAGGCCTCGCATGCATATTCGTAGAACGGCATACTACTCGCTCCTTTCAACAGCTGCGCGAATGTTCAGCGGACCCGGTATCATGATACCAGCGCCCCTTCGGCATTTTCGACGAGGTTCCACAGCATTATTCCGCCCGTAAGATTTTTAATGTTGTATCCCTGGCGCGAAAGAAAAGCGGAGGCGTGGCCGCTTCGGTTGCCGACCCTGCAGTACGCCACGATCTCTTTGTCCTTGGGGAGTTCCTGCATTCGCTGTCCAAGTTCCTGCAGGGGGATTTGATAGGAGCCCGGAATGGCCTGCACCGCGCTTTCCGCGGGTGTTCTTACATCAAGGAGGAAAAAGTCTTCGCCCTTCCTCATTTTTTCGTTTAACTCATAGGGACTGATGTTTTCGCTTTCAGATATATTGGAAACCATAGCATTCTCCTTCGTGAAGCGGCTGCAGGAACAATGGGCCGTTGCCGACTCTTTAGCCCCTTGTTTCTGATTTGATTATTACTAATACAAAAGGCGTGCCAGATTATATTGCGCTTTTTTACAACGCTTTATAAAAAGTAATGAGAGCATTGGTAGTGAAAGCGGAAAATAATGTCGATTAAAAAGGGCTGAACAGGTGCGCTTGAGTGCTTTTTTGTTCTTTATATCAGGTTGTTATCGGCATTCGACAATTTTGTCTGGTATTTTTACGATAATACGACGAATTTTACCAAACAAGCTTCCACAAAACGGCTTCACTTATCGGCTTACCAAAAGGGGAAGAAAAGTTACAGAGGTGTTGCTGAGGAGAACAATAGTTGTGCGGGTGATTGTTTGAATGCCAGGAAATACAAAAAGGGGCGGTTATTCTTTTATCTTGTATTTTTTCAGCTTATACCGCAGCACGCGCTCGCTCAGGCCGAGTTTCTCCGCGGCCCGCGTTTGTATGCCGCCGGTTTCTTTCAGGGCCGCAAGTATCAGGCCGCGCTCTACC
>JBGPUS010000262.1:0-3903 GCA_041491325.1 Nitrospirota bacterium
AGACTTGATCTCGGTTACACTCTTTGAAATTGTAGGCCATCGCGCGTCTCCAGGTATTCGTGATGGCCAATATTACTACGTTCATTACCTATTGCAAGGGATTTGTGCAACAGGCTCAGAAATCACGGCAATAAAAAATGCCGCCTTCCTGAAAATTACAAAGACACGGCGGGGCCGCCAGATTTACGCATTTTATCATCTATGCCCTCTTATTCTCCAACCGTGCACCTCACGGCTGTTTCTGATAAAATAAAAGGGAACATTAGAACCACTTGTTTCGTCGCTCATCTCACAGCAGGGGTGTTTAAACAGTATGAAGAGACAGCGCGTGATTATCATGGGCGCCGCGGGCAGGGACTTTCACAACTTCAACATGGTTTATCGGGGCGATCCGTACTTCGAGGTCGTTGCTTTTACCGCGGCCCAGATACCCCTGGTCGACGATAGAATCTATCCTCAAGAACTGTCCGGGCCCCTGTACCCGGCCGGCATTCCCATCCGGCCTGAAGAAGAGCTTGAGTCGCTCATCAGGAAATTCCACGCAAACCAGGTTGTGTTTTCCTACAGCGATGTCTCCTACGATTATGTTATGCATCGAGCCTCCCAGTGCATCGCCTCCGGCGCCGATTTCGTCCTTCTCGGCCCGGAAAAGACCATGCTTGCGTCATCCAAGCCTGTTATCTCAATTTGCGCCGTCAGGACGGGCGCGGGGAAAAGCGGCATAACGAGGTACATCGCAGGTGTGCTTCAGCAGGCAGGAAGCAAGCCGATCGCGGTAAGGCACCCGATGCCGTACGCGGATCTCTTTAAAAGCAGGCTGCAACGATACGGCAGCATGCAGGAGGTGAGATCCTGCGGCTGTACGATCGAGGAGCGGGAGGAATACGAACCGTTGGTGAACGCCGGGGTCGTCGTGTACTCCGGTGTGGATTACGAGGCAATCATCGAGAAAGCGGAAAAGGAGGCCGACGTCGTTCTCTGGGACGGAGGGAACAATGATTTGCCGTTCATACGGCCTAATCTTGAGATTGTCGTGCTCGATCCTCTTCGGCCCGGGCACGAACTGTCCTACCACCCGGGCGAAGCCAACCTCCGAAGGGCCGATATCGCCGTGATCAACAAGGTAAACGCCGCGGACACAGATGCCGTCAGGGTGGTTGAAGAGAATATCCGCAAGGTTAATCCACGGGCGAAGATAATCCACACGTCTTCCAGGGTGCAGGTCGAAAGACCCGAGCGGATACGGGGAAAACGGGTGCTCGTGGTGGAAGACGGTCCCACGCTTACACATGGCGGAATGTCTTTCGGGGCCGGGGTCATAGCGGCGCAGGAATCCGGGGCTCTTGAGCTTATTGATCCGAGGCCGTATGCAAAGGGGACTATTCGGAAAGTTTTTGAGGCTTACCCCCATATTGGAAAACTTCTTCCCGCGATGGGCTACTCCGGGCACCAGATGAAAGAGCTCAGGGAGACCATAGAGTCCACGCCGTGCGACCTCGTCCTTATCGCGACTCCCGTGGACCTGCAGGGGCTTCTCGGTCTAAAGCAAGAAACGGTGAGGGTCACGTATAACATTGAAGAGCCGGAAGGGGCTCCGCTTAGGCAAGCCGTGAGAGAGTTTCTCGCGTCGAGCACTGTGTAATCGGTAAGACTTTTTTTCTCAACCGTGTTCGTCCGTGGTTAATGCTGCCGTTTTAGACTTATGGAAAACAAAATCATCATAATCACGCTCGGCGGAAACGCTATCATCCGTCGCGGCGAAAAGGGCACAATCGAGGAGCAGTTCGGACATGCCGATGCCTGCATGAGCGAAGTCGCAAAGTTGCTCTCGGCTGGACGCAAGGTGATCATAACCCACGGCAACGGACCGATCGTGGGAAACATCGTCATCAGAAACGAATGCGCAAAAAATACGATTGCTCCCATGCCGCTTTTTATGAGCGATGCGGACTCGGAAGGCGGGATCGGGTTTATGATCCAGCAGACTCTTTATAACAGTCTGAAAAGAATCCACGAGGTCCGGGATGTGGCCACGATCATCACTCAGGTGGTCGTCGATCAGGATGATCCGGCCTTTCAAAAACCAACAAAACCCATCGGCCCCTACTACGGGGAAGATGAGGCCGAATCCCTGCGAAAAGAAAAAAAGTGGGAACTGGTCGAGGAGGCGGGCGGGTATCGGAGGGTCGTGCCTTCGCCGCGCCCAAAGAGAATCGTCGAGAAGGACGTTATCAAGCGGCTCGCTCTTGAGGGCGTCGTGGTCATAGCAGCGGGCGGAGGCGGCGTGCCGGTCGTGGAGGCCGCTGACGGAACGCTTCGGGGTATCGACGCGGTAATCGATAAGGACCTGTCAACGTGCGCCCTCGCTATCGAGACGGGGGCTGAAAGCATCATAAACCTGACGGAGACGGACCGCGTGTATCTGAACTTCAATAAAGAAAATCAACAGGGCCTCAGGAGCGTGAATCTTAAAGAATTGAAGAGATACTTCGCGGAAGGCCATTTCCCTCCGGGCAGCATGGGCCCGAAGATAGAGGCCGCGAT
The DNA here is from genome assembly GCA_041491325.1 of Nitrospirota bacterium. GTDB lineage: Bacteria > Nitrospirota > UBA9217 > UBA9217 > UBA9217 > JBAZLV01. The sequence goes on from JBGPUS010000262.1 coordinate 2,545, forward strand.
CTTGTTCCTTGAGGCCGGGGGCAAAGAGGTCATCATTACACGGCCGGAACTCATGGGAGCGGCGCTTGACAACAGGGCGGGCACGAGAATAAGCATCTAAAGCTGGGCAAGCGAGGCAACGAAAGGAAAGGGGATGCGGAAATGCAAAAAAGAAAACTGGGCCGTCAGGGTCTTGAGGTCTCAACGCTGGGGCTGGGCTGCATGGGGATGTCATACGCGTACGGTCGCGCGGACGAAGAAGAATCGATCAGAGTCCTCCACCGCGCGCTTGAGCTCGGCGTCAACTTTTGGGACACGGCTGAACTGTACGGGCCTTTCAAAAACGAGGAGCTGGTCGGACGCGCGCTCAAGGGCAAGCCGCGGCAGCAGGTGATCATTGCCACTAAATTTGCCTGGAAGTTCGGTCCGGCCGGCGAGCAAGCCGGTCTGGACAGCAGCCCTGCCCATATACGGGAATCCATAGAAGGGTCCCTCAAGCGCTTGGGCACTGACTATATCGACCTCTATTACCAGCACCGGCTTGACCCCAAGACTCCCATTGAAGACACGGTGGGTGCGCTTGCCGAGCTTGTTAAACAAGGCAAGGTCCGCGCCATCGGCCTGTCCGAAGTCGGCCCCGGAACCATCCGTCGCGCCCATGCCGTGCATCCGCTGTCCGCTGTTCAAACGGAGTATTCGCTGTGGGAGCGAAGCGTTAAAGTAAAGGTGCTCCCCGTGCTCCACGAACTGGGGATCGGGCTGGTGGCGTACAGCCCCATGGGACGCGGTTTTCTTGCGGGAAAGTTCAAAAAAACGACCGACCTTGCGGAGGGCGACTGGCGGCGCAACAACCCCCGCTTTCAGCAGGAAAATTTCGAGCATAATCTGAAACTTATTGAAGTTGTGAAGGAGCTCGCATTTATCCATAACGCAACTCCCTCGCAAATCGCCCTCGCATGGCTTCTGAGGCAAGGCAAGGACCTTGTCCCTATTCCCGGCACAACGCGGGTGCCGCACCTTGAAGAAAACATCAAAGCTGCAAAACTGAAACTGCCTGACGCCGCCTGGTCCTCTCTGGATAGGGCGCTTTCGTCTTTTGAGACCGCGGGGGCGCGCTATCCGGAGGCTGCGATGAGGATGATCGACAAAACGGAATAAACAGGAGGAAACGCCGGTGTCGCTTCCTTGCCACCCGGGACGCGTGCCCGACCCGACAGCGCCGCGTTCCTTATCCGGCACGGAAAGCCTGGTATGCGGACCCGTACGCCGGTATTTCGCAATCCTAAAATCTATGATACAATAGCGCTGCAGTGCATATCGTGAGCGGCAGTGGGGGAGTCAATGAACGTATCGGAAATGATCAAGGAAGCGATTGACAAG
>JBGPUS010000263.1:0-3885 GCA_041491325.1 Nitrospirota bacterium
GTGGGCGCTGCACGAGCACGTCAATACTTCCGCGAGCGAAGACGCGGTGCTCTTCTCGATCCAGGACACGCCCGTGCTCGAGAAGCTGGGACTCTATTACGAGGAGGCGTTCGCCGACAACGGCGGCCGCCAGAACGGCACCTCGACTTTCAAATCCACTTAATGATTCAATGATCTTTTCAGGCCGGTCAAAAAGGTCCCAGCTATGTTAAAGGATGAAAGCGGAAACGATGAAAGCGGGAATATTCCGTTTTCAGCTTTCATAATTCATCCTTTGTATAACTGATATGGGCGCGCGCAACGGAGCCGAGTATCTCTCGGGGCTCGGCGAGAACGTCCAGCGGCTGCTTAAAATGACGGTGTAACGCTTCCTCTTTTACGGCCTTGCTTAGGTTTGGCTTTTGATCCCGTCGGAAATTGCGAAATGTCGCGCCTAGCTAAATCCGCTTTTCTGGGCTTTGTCATAGGGATTGCAGGAGTGGCGTTAAGTTTTTCCCACATTGCACATGATCTCGAGGAAGGCGCGGGTCTGGGCTTACTGTTCAGCCTGAGAGGAGTCAGAAAAGCTCCATCCGATGTTGTCGTAGTCAGCATCGACAGCGAATCCTCCGAGCATCTTCATGCGTCCCGCAATCCCGATCGATGGCCTCGTTCACTCCATGCCCGTTTGGTTGAAAATCTGGCGAGAGCAGGCGCCCAGGTCGTTACGTTCGACCTATATTTCCTGGAGCCCGGTTCCCCCGCGGAGGACAATTCATTTGCTAAGGCAATAAAAAAAGCTCGCAACGTCGTGCTGGCCGAACCCCTTAAAGCAGAAACGGTGTCCGCCTCGGACGTGAGCGGGTCTTCTAGAGGAGAGCACAGTATCGTGAAAGTGGTGAAACCGATTGCCGCCCTTTCTGAGTCGGCTGTTGCCACAGCGCCTTTTGTTCTACCCAGAATGCCCGTCAGAGTAAACCAATATTGGACATTCCATACGGGCTCCGGAGATTCGCCGACCTTTCCCGCGGTTGCGTTCCAGATTTATGCTTTGCGCGTATACGGCGAGTTTATTCGTTTGTTAGAAAAAGTAAGCCCGAATCAAGCGGGGAAAATCCCGCGTGACGCCGGCGCCGCGATTCAAGCAAGGGGCGCTACAAAATTCGTAAGAGATATCAGGGAAATTTTTGAAAGTGATCCCTTGCTGGCTAATAAAATGATCGAAGAGTTAGAGCGCTCAAAGCTTGTCACGAGCGATGGGAACACGTATCGGTTGCTCAAATCTCTTGTAAAGATGTACGGGGGCGTCAATCGCCGATATCTAAATTACTACGGGCCGCCCCGCACTTTAAGCACCCTGCCGTTTTATCAGGCATGGCGGCTCGGCGAAGAGTCACGCAGCGATCAGCAGCTGGACCTCAAGGGCAAAGCCGTTTTTGTGGGACTTTCGGAAATATTGCTGACGCAAAGACAGGACAGCTTTTACACGGTTTTTTCCCGAGCCAACGGCGTATTTATCAGCGGGGTGGAAATCGCGGCAACCGCATTCGCAAATCTTCTGGAGGATACGCCCGTGCAGCCGGTCAGCTCCCGCTATTACATCCTAATAATTATCGCGTGGGGCATCCTCGTCGGCTTAATCTGCCGTATGGCGGCTCCCCTCGTCGCCGGGCTGGGGATCGTAGGTTTGAGCGTTCTTTATCTCATCGCCGCCGAGTATCAATTTAAAGCCGCCGGTATCTGGTACCCGATTATTATTCCGCTGTGTTTACAGGCGCCCTTCGGATTTTTGGGCGCCGTGTTATGGGACTATGTCGAGACCAACAGGGAGCGCCAGAATATCAGAAAGGCTCTTGCTTACTATGTTCCGAACGAAGTAGTGGATGAGTTGGCGAAAAACATAGTCGATATTAAAAGGGGCGGCCAAACGATATACGGGGCCTGTCTGTTCGCGGATGCCGCAGGCTATACCGACCTGTCGGAAACGATGGCCCCGCGCGAATTAAGCGATCTCATGCAGAAATATTTCGAGGCGACTTTTGAGCCGGTAAAGCAAAACGGCGGACTCGTTGTCGATCTCAAAGGAGATTCGCTTTTGGCGATCTGGAAAGGCGCGCAGCCTGAGGCCGCGCTGCGGGAACAAGCCTGCCGTGCCGCGCTGGGCATTGCCAAAGCAGTGAGTCGTTTCAACCAGACTTTCGCGACGCGGCAGCTTCCTACTCGTGTCGGTGTCCATGCCGGAGATATTTTTCTTGGAAATATCGGCGCCGGGGATCATTATGAGTACGGCGTCACGGGCGATACCGTGAATACGGCATCGAGAATGGACGGTCTCAATAAATACCTGGGGACTGAGATATTGGTATCCGAAGAGGTCATCCATCAGCTCGATGGCTTCCTGACGAGGGAAGCGGGAACCTTTCGGATGAAAGGAAAGATCCAGCCGATCCAGGTTCACGAATTGTTATGCCGCATGGAAGAATCCGAGGAAAAACAGAAAAAGGCTTGCGCGATCTTTTCTGAGGCGCTGCGAGCATTCGGACGGCAGTCCTGGGACGAGGCGAAAGAAAAATTCCATCAATCCGTTGAATACTCGGGAGAAGACGGTCTGTCGAGCTTTTACTTAAAGCTTTGCGAGCAGTACAAGAATCATCCTCCCGAGGGGCCCTGGGAAGGGGTCATTCAATTGCAAGAAAAATAACCGGCCATTATCATTTGAGCTTGCGTATGCAGACGATCCGCGAAGCTAAGCGGTCCAGGAAAAAAATGCGCCTGTTTTGGAGTGCGAGTCTTCTTGCGGGATTGTTATACCCGCCGCTTTCTATCGCCGCGGCGACGTGCGACCCATGGGTTGCAAAAATGGTTTCAGTGCAAGGGAACGTCGAGGCGCGACGGGCGGGTCAGACACAGTGGCAGCAGGCCCGGTTAAATGACACCTACTGCGCCGGCGATCGGATTCAAGTCGGGGAGAGCAGCCGCGCGGACGTTGTTTTGGCCAACCAACCGGTCCTCCGTCTCGATCAGAACAGCACGATCACCCTGGGAGAAGTGAAAGAACAAAGAACATCCGTCATAGAACTGATCAAGGGAGCCATCTATTTCTTCAGCCGTCTTCCCCGGAACTTGGAAGTGCGCACAGCCTTTGTCAATGCGGGTGTGGAAGGTACCGAGGGTTTGATCGCAGCGGAGCCGGAAAGAGCATGGATATTGATCATTGAAGGAAAGGTGCTGGCCTCAAACCAGGACGGGAGCCTCACGCTTACCAGCGGCGAATCAGCGGTAGCCACGCAAAATCGGGCGCCCGTATTCATGGCGGTGATGCGGCCTCGGGATGCGGTCCAGTGGGCATTATACTACCCGCCGGCCCTTTATATTCGACCTGAAGAGTTTCAACTCAGACCCGAATGGCAAGGGATGGTGCGAAATTCCATCGAGTCCACCATGAAGAACGATATCCTGGCAGCCTTCGAGAGTATCAAGGGAGTTCCGGATACTGTCGGCGATCCGCGCTTTTTTACTTATCGTGCTTCGTTGTTGCTGGCTGTGGGACGCGTCGATGAGGCAGGGAAAGACATCGCGCGCGCGCTGAGTTTAAATCCCGCCTTCAGCGATGCCTTTGCGCTGCAGTCCGTCATCGCGTTGGTACAAAACGAAAAAGAGAAAGCGCTCGATATTGCGAAAAAGGCAGTCGCGGCCGATCCGAAGTCCGCTGCGGCGCTGATTGCGTTCTCCTACGCTCAGCAGTCGAATTTCGACCTCGAAGATGCTCTCAGCAGCCTGCAACAAGCCGTGCAAGTCAGTCCGGACAATGCCCTCGCCTGGGCCAGGTTGGCCGAGCTTCACATGTCATTCGCCGAACTCGAAGAAGCGCTCGTAGCGGCGCAAAAGGCGGCGGCCCTCAATCCA
>JBGPUS010000264.1:0-3875 GCA_041491325.1 Nitrospirota bacterium
GTCGGGCCGGACCTCATCCGGGAACATCCGGCTCAGAAGATCGCACAGCTCCAGGTAACGCTCTCCATACGCCCGCGCTTCCCGGTCGCTCACGACGACCTCCCCCAACAGGTCAAGGCTGAATTCCGTGCCGTCCGCGCGCAGGGCCCGAAGGGTTTGCTCCGCGCCGGAAACGTCCGCTGCCGCGATGAACTGCTTCGCAAAAGCTTCCACGCTTTTCCTGATCATCTTCCCCGCCATGCGGGGGACAACACCCTCGCGAGACAGCATCCCGATTCCGCCGCGAATAAGCTTCGGCGCTTCCGCCGCGTCGACGAAATACTCGCGCAACAGCCTGACCACCAGGTCGTCCGTCTTCAGAGAGGGCAGCACGTCGATAAAACGAAAAAGGCTGACCTTGAAGTCTTCATTTTTCATAGCCCATTCCATGAGCCTGCCGGCCCATCTCTTCGTGTCGAAGGCCGGCGGAACGCCGCGCATGGCCGAATAAAGTTCTTGGCCCGTCTTCCGGATTTTCTCTTCTCCCTCGTCCGTGGTATTTCTCATGACCATAATTTTATCACGTATTAGCCTAACCCGGACAAGCCGGAACCAGAATTCGCCACAAAGTCACACCCTGCACTCGCGTTACCACTCGTAACCGCTGGGCGCAGGCGAAGTCACGAAGAAGAGGGTTACTGTTATATAACCTGCTGACTTCAAGGCTTTCTTAGTGTCTTAGAGACTTCGTGGCAATAATTTTGTTTCGCCTGCGCCGGCGTTTACGAGCGACAAAGCGAGTGAGTGTGGTTAACTGCTTTTGAAAGAGGTGACCGGGGTTATGCGGCCATTACGATGAGCAGGAGGGCAGATCAGGCTGGGGGTAGCCAGTATGGTGGCCCTGCGCATAATCGATGCCCGCTGAAAGGACGTTTCCGAGGATCGCTTCCGACTCCACATACTCGGCAATGGTCTTGATGCCCAGGCGGGACGCAAGACCGGAGATGTTCGCAACAATAATCTGCGCCGTAGAGTTATCAGGGGTCATGTCCCGGATGAATTCTCCGTCCACTTTTAGAAAATCCACGTCAAACAGCTTGAGGTACTGGAATGACGAATAGCCTGAGCCGAAATCGTCGATGGCGAATTGAAAGCCTTCCTGCTTCAGATCGTAGATAGCGGAACCGAGCATGTTGAGGTTTTTTACCGTATCGCGCTCGGTGATTTCAAATACCAATTGAGAAGGCTCAAACCCGTAGGCGATCATCTGTTTCCGCATCGTGGGCATGAAATCGTTCAGGACCAGCGCCTTGGGAGACAGGTTAAAGAAGAGTTTACCGGCATAACCGCGCCGCTTCACCGTATCAAAGGCTTGCTCGATAAGCTGGCAGTCGATCTTTCCGATCATCCCCATGCCTTCGGCCTCTTCAATGAACTCCGCGGCCGGAATCACCCGCTCGGGCGTTATGATCCGGGTCAGCACCTCGTAGGCAAAAATGGTCTGGTCCTTCACATCGACAATGGGCTGGAAGTAAGGGACAAAGCGCTGCTTTCTTACCGCGTCCATGATGAAAAGACTCTTTTGGCCGGCGTTTTTCAGCAGCTCGACGTCCACCTCGTCGCTGGGAAGGCTCACCTTGTCTTTGCCGCTGACCTTGGCCTGGTGCAGCATGCTGTCGGCAAGCAAGAACAGGCTCTCGGCGTCTTTTGCGTGATCGGGATACACCGCGAGCCCGACTGAAGCGGTAATAGAGGCCACGGTCCCGTCAGGCAACAGCAAGGACTGGTCACGTAGGCCGTCGAGAAGCCGTCGCCCCGCGATGTACGCCTGGGCCTCATCGCACACCGGCAGGATCGCGGTAAAATTGTCCCCTCCATACCGCGCCACAATATCTCCTTTACGGACGGCGGACCTGAGTATGTTTGAAAACTGAATAAGGTACGCGTCGCCGGCTTCATGGCCGTACCGGTCGTTGATGGATTTGAAATCATCGAGATCGACCAGCATGATCGAGAACCGGTATTTCTGGCGTCTCGACCGTTCGATCTCGTATCCGAGAAAGTCCCAAAAGGTCGCTTTGTTGTATAAGTCCGTCAGGGCGTCTCGCGTGCCGGACCCCGCCTTTTGAACAAACGCAGTCATATATTTGAGCGCAAGAACGGAAAAGAGCACGGGAAGAGGAGAGAGCAGGGCCAACGCAACAATGACCGCTGTTTTCGCCTGCGAAGGGCCGGGCGCGTACAGGGACGTAAAAACGGCCAGACCCGCCAAGCAGAAGCATAAAAGCAACGAACCGGTGAGTATGATCTTCCGTATTTTCTTCATAGCGGGACTCCTGTCTTTCAAGGAACAAGCCCGCTTAGTTTATCATAGCCTTTAATAATGTAAAGTTTTTTCGCTCTGTCGAATAAAGAAAGACTTCGGCAGGTCCGGATTGATTAGAAAAAGGGCGCTCATGGTTGAGTGAAGTAGACGCCCATGGTTTTTGGTATAATAGTTATTAGGATTGCTGTAACGTGTACAACCCATGAAAAAGCGGAAAATCATTTTTGCTTCATTTGCGTGTCTCTTTCTGGTCGTGAGCCTCACTGCATGCATGTCGGCGGGTACGCGGCTGCTTCCGCAGCCGGCTGATCGGTCGGAGGTTCGGGGGACCTACACCCTCATGCTTTACGGATGCAGGTATGCGGGAGATGTGGAGAACATGGCCATTTTGGTCAATGAAGCCGGCCCCTTGCCCGTGGAAATCTTCGCCCCGAATTTCATGTACACGGTAAAAAAGGGCCTTCTTTCTCCGCAGGCCCTGGATGAGGCGGAGACCTTCGTCAAATGCAGCTTTCATAGTCTCTGGTACTCGACGCTCCGCAAAGTCCTTGACACGACGGGCAACGCCGTGGCCTACGAGGTAAAACCCCTGTACCTGCCATGGGAGTTCGGGGTCCCTGAAGTGCTCCAGTCTTCGTATTTCCTGAAAGGGGGAAAGGTCGTTCTCTATATCAGACTTGACCCCTTTGTAGAAAATCGGATAGAGCATGATGGCCGCGGCCGCGACGGATCTTCGCTCACGGAATGAACATCAGGCGACGTCGCGTAAATGGAGCGGAGCGCCCTCTCGTTTTCGCGTAAGCTTGTTTGCGCGCATCCAGTCCACGATCAGACCGGAGATTTTGTCCGGATCATCCTCCTGCAGAAAGTGCAGCCCCGGGCCGAACTCTCTCACCTCAAGCCTTTTCAGCCTCGCCTTGAGCGCCGTGAGACGATACTCCGTGTTTCCAGAAACAAGCATCCCCGGTGTCGCTTTGATCCACAGGATCGGAAACCGCGTGCCGTACAGCTTCTGTTCGATCTGTTCAATGAACTCATAGCTTTCTTCCGGCTTGCCGTCTATCGGCACGAGCTGCGGAAAAACCCGCACCGCTTTTCTCGACGCTACGGAAGGGAAGGGTTCCCGGTAGTGCCTCATGATTTCTTTTGTCATGTTCTTGCGTCGCGCGACGAGCCTCGGAAGCAAGACGTTTATGAAGAGGTTCATGAGCTGGAGCACGATGTAGCCGAAGGGAGAACGGAAAAGCTTGAAGCCCGGCTTATACTTCCCAAAATCCTGCCAGGTCGTATTCCACAGAAAGGTCTCCATGAGCACGAGGCCCTGCACGTTTTCGGGATGATCGACGGCATACGAAGTCCCGATCGGTCCGCCCCAGTCGTGCAGCACGAGCACAAGGTCCTTTAACCCGAGTTTTTCTATGAACGCCTCCAGGAACTCACGATGCAGGCGAAGGGTGTGCTTCACATCCTCGGGTTTATCGGACTTTCCGAAACCCAAAAGATCGAGCGCGATCCCTTTTCTTCCCGTGTCCCGCGCGGTCTTCGGCAGAATATTTCTCCAGACGTAAGA
>JBGPUS010000265.1:0-3872 GCA_041491325.1 Nitrospirota bacterium
CAATCTGAGACTTCGTCATGGCTTTTGCCATAAACTTACCTCCTTAGGATAATTAAAATAAAATTTCTAGCTGCGCGGGGCAGGTAGTTGAGCGATTCGAAGCAAAGTATATACAGTCTCGGATAAAATTGCAAGTGAATTTTTAGCAACGCGGCCCGCGAACGGCAATGATCGCTTCGTTTCTTGCCGGCCGTCTGAATTTTTCTGAGTTGACTTAAACGAGGTGTTTGTGCTAATTTAATTATGTCGTTCGTTCGATGGTATGAGCTCTTAAACAGAAGGAGGCGCGGACATGGCTGCTAAAACAAATTTCATTCTTAAAGTCCAGGATGCGAAGCTCGTGGATGTTCAAAAAGCTCTTAAGGACGCGAATATTTCGGTAGTGAGCATTATGGAAATCCACAAGGAAGAAGCATAAACGGGTGTCGGTCCGACCGTCGTTTTGCCGAGACGCGGGGCGGCGCGACCTCAAAGCCGTCTTCTGCTATACTTAGAGCATACAATACACTATGAAAATTTCACTTACGGATTTTGAAAACGTCGCGAAAGCCCTTTCGATCAGGATCTCTTATGATGATCTCAAGACGTCGAAAGGCGGTTCATGCCGGGTCTTGGAGACGCGCAGGATCATTATTAATAAACGCCTTCAGACCGCCGATAAGATCAGTCTTCTGGCGCGGGAGTTGGGCAATTTTGATTTGACCGGGCTCGATATCCCCGACAGGATCAGGAACAGAATCGCGCTTGAAGCTGAGTCGCGCGCGCGGCTGCCTCTCTGACGTAATAGGGGCTTTGCCCGGAACGGCCTTCGCGGTTTCGGGTCATCAGGAAAGTGACTGCTCATGAGAAGAGTGCTCGTCTGGCTATGCCTCGTGGTATTTCTTCAAGGGTGTTCCTACGCCGTCTCCCGGGCCATGACCGACCGGGCAGACAAAAATATCACGTTCGTAAAACTGAAGGCTGACCCCGATTTATATCGCGGAAAGCTTGTCATCTTCGGCGGGACCATCTCCCGAATCACCAACATGAAACGCGGCACGCTTATCGAAATCGTCCAGGAGCCCCTTGATTATTGGGGCAAGCCCATCCGTACCAGAAGACCCGGCGGACTGTTCCTGGTGTTCTACTCCGGCTATCTCGATTCCATGGCATACTCTCCGGGCCGGGATATCACTATTGCCGGGGAAGTGGCCGGCGTGAAGTTGAATGAACTTGGGGATGCCGAGCAGCCCTTTCCCGTGCTTGTTTCAAAGGAGCACAAGCTTTGGCCGAAGGAGCGGAACCGCCCTGATCAGACTCAATGGTGGGACCCTCTCTATGATCCCTTTAATGCTCCGAAGCAATAATTGAGGGTACTGCGAGGACGGGATTATGATCAGAAGCGTCGGAAAAACGGCCGTCATAGTTTTCGGCATCGCCTCTCTGTTCATAAGCTGGGGCTGCGCGCCGATCTTTCCCGAAGCCGAGCTGAACAAAGCGAATAAGAATATCTCGTTCCGCGACTTGCTGAAAGATCCCGAAAAATTCAAGGGGCAGTGGGTCATGCTTTCCGGCATGATCGTCGCCTCGAAAAATACCAAAGACGGCGCCTTGATCGAAGTGCTGCAGAAGCCCATGGACAGCGACGGGCGACCGCTTGACACGGACGAGACCGAGGGCCGGTTTCTCGTTCGCTCGGAGCGATTTCTGGATTCCTCTCTTTATCATAAGGGACGGTTGATCACCGTCCTCGCCGAAGTAACCGGCCGGATTGAACAACCTATAGACGAAATCATGTATCAGTATCCGCTGCTTGCCCTCAAGGACATCCATCTCTGGAGCCCGTCCTCGGGAGGGCCACGGTTTTTCTTCGGCATCGGCGTGTATCGCCAACTATAAGCATTTCGCCAGTTGTTTCACAAACGTAATTTAGAGGTTCTTTATGAAAAAAGGCTCTCAGCTCTTTTTGTACCTGTTTATGCTGTTGATATTCGTCAGCATGTTTCGGCTTTTTTCCGAAGCGCCGTCCGAGGACGTGCCCTACAGCACGTTCAAGACGCTCCTCATTGAAAAGCGCGTGAAGGACATCGCGATCATGCGCGACATTATCAGGGCTGTGCGCCTCCCCGCAAAGTCTGATGAAAAAGAAAAAACGATCACGGTCGTGCGCGTCGAAGACAGCGACCTCGTCAAGCGGCTCGATGACGCGGGCATCGCCTATCGCGGGGAGATTTCGGACAACTGGGTCAGGGATTTTCTGCTCACCTGGATCCTTCCCCTGATCCTGCTGATGCTTATCTGGAGTTTCGTGTTCCGAAAAATGGGCGCAGGCGGTCCCGGCGAAAAGTTCATGAGCTTCGGCAAGTCGCGCGCCAAAATTTACAGCGAGAGCGACATAAAAATCACGTTTAACGACGTGGCGGGCGTGGACGAAGCCAAGGAAGAGCTTATGGAGGTCATCGAGTTCCTGAGCCATCCGGACAAGTTCACCAAACTCGGCGGACGCATCCCCAAGGGCGTGCTGCTCGTCGGTCCTCCGGGGACCGGGAAAACACTCCTCGCGAAGGCCGTGGCAGGCGAAGCCAAGGTGCCGTTCTTTTCCATGAGCGGTTCGGAATTCGTCGAGATGTTCGTGGGCGTGGGCGCATCGCGCGTCCGGGATTTGTTCCAGCAGGCCGTGCAGAAAGCGCCGTGCATCATTTTCATCGATGAGCTCGATGCCCTCGGCCGGGCCCGGGGCGCCGGCATGGCGGGCGCGCATGAAGAACGCGAACAGACCCTGAACCAGCTCCTGGCCGAAATGGACGGCTTTGACTCCCGCAAAGGCGTGATCATCATGGCTGCCACGAACCGGCCGGAAATCCTCGACCCCGCGTTGCTCCGTCCGGGCCGTTTCGACCGCCACGTGCTCGTGGACCGGCCGAACATCAAGGACCGCGAAGATATTTTAAAGATACATATCCGGGGAGTCAAACTCTCGATGAGCGTGGATATTGCCGTGATAGCCGCGCGCACTCCCGGCTTTGTGGGCGCCGACCTGGCGAACATCGTGAATGAGGCCGCGCTTTTGGCCGCGCGCAAAAACAAGACGGAAGTGGACATGACGGACTTCGAGGCGGCGATCGACCGTATCGTCGCCGGACTCGAAAAAAAGCGGCGCGTCATGAACAAGAAGGAAAAGGAGATCGTGGCGTACCACGAATGCGGCCACACGATCGTCGCGGAGGTTTTGCCCACAACCGATCCCGTGCACCGGGTCTCGATCGTCCAGCGCGGCATTGCTGCGCTCGGCTACACGCTCCAGCTCCCAACCGAAGACCGGTACCTGATGACCCGGCACGAACTGTCGGACAAGCTCTGCGTGATGCTCGGCGGCCGGGTGGCCGAGGAGCTCATATTCAAAGAAGTTTCCACCGGCGCGCAGAACGACCTCCAGCGCGCGGCGATCATCGCGCGCAGCATGGTGACCGAGTACGGCATGACCGAGAAGTTCGGCCCGCTCACGTTCGAAAAAGAGCGACGGCCCCTGTACCTCGATATCGGCCTGCCGCAAGGCACGCGGGAATACAGCGAGGAGACGGCCCGGGAAATCGACCAGGAAGTGAAACTGCTGATAACAGATTCGTACAAGAAAGTACACGAGGTGTTAGAGGCCAACCAGGATAAACTCAAAGTCCTGGCCGCGGTGCTGCTCCAGAAGGAAACCATTGAGGGAGAAGAGATCAGGAAAATACTTGAGCTGCCGGAGAAGAAGCAGGAGGAAAAAATTTAGTTAGAGCTTTGATCTATCTTCATACGGTCCGAGAAATCGCTTCCCGTTGAAATGAATGAGGTGAGTGGGGGATTCGGCGATCCAGACTTCTGTTCCCCAGGAGATATCCTCGAAGTATTTC
>JBGPUS010000266.1:0-3868 GCA_041491325.1 Nitrospirota bacterium
CAGAGTGCCGCCAGGATTTGCGTAGCCTTGCCCGTGATCGTCCGCGAGTTGATGTCATAGCGGATACGCGCAAGCTGCATCGTGATCGTGGACCCGCCGATCTTCCGGTCGGATTTAACGTATGTATGCCACACGGCACGCACAAGAGCACTCGGGCTCACGCCGGGATGGAACCGGAACCACTTGTCCTCGTGCAGGAGCGTGGCTTTGACCAGGACCGGCGAGATTGCTTTCAGCGGCAGCCAGAGGCGATACTTCTCATCACGCGAGAGCGTCAGACGAAGGAGCTTTCCGTTACGCTCATAGACTGCCTGGGAAAAGCTCACGTCGGATTTGAGGGAGGGGGAAAGGATGCGGGCGATGAGAATAAAGATGAGTAGCGGAACTGCTATGCGGGCAATACGTTTCAATAATTTTTTTATGGAATGGCCAATCATATAAGGGGTAAAGAAGCGACCTCTTTTGGTTTCCTGTTCAGTTCTTCCCTTCAATTCGTTTAATCTCTCGATCAAAATCAGAGATATACTCAGCATCCTGTCGCTTTCGATAAACCTCAAATTGCTGTTCGGCTTTAAGTTTGGCTTCCAGTGCGGTAACCTTGCCGCTGTCATTCAGGATAGGGTAATTTGACAGTTCCAGAAAACCGTGAAGAAATCCGCTCCAGTCCTCCATTTTCATGAGGATCTGCCGCTCTGCACGGTTCTCCGCCAGGTCCAGATAGGCGGAAACGATTCGGTTCAGTTCTTTGATATGCTTCTCGCTGAGATAGTTCTTGGCGACGACCACATCCGATTTCAATATTTTTCCGCCGGGCGCGTGCTTCCAATTCGTCAGTCCCATATAAATTTTGGTAGCGTCTGCCGAGATATAAATGATTTCAGCAGCGGTCTTGCCGGTGATGGCCCAGTGCAGTTTGTTCTGTACGGAAGAGAAAAAATCCTTGGTCAGAGGCGCTTCCTTGTCGTAATCCGCCGACAGCGCGTAGATATCCGTTACTTTCTGATAGAACCGCCGCTCGCTTGCGCGGATTTCCCGTATGCGTTCCAGCAGTTCGTCAAAATAATCCTTGCCGAAGACCGTCTTTCCCTGCTTGAGTCGTTCATCATCCAGCACAAAACCCTTGATGATAAATTCCTTCAGCGTCCGGGTTGCCCAGATACGAAATTGCGTCGCCTGATAGCTGTTGACCCGATATCCGACGGCGATGATGGCATCAAGGTTGTAGTATTTTGTTCCATAAGCTTTGCCGTCCACGGCAGTATGTTCCAAAATGGAACTAACTGAATTTTCAGCCAGTTCGTTGGTTTCAAAGATGTTTTTCAAATGCTTTGTGATTGCCGGGCGTTGAACACCAAAAAGCTCGGCCAGCGCCTTCTGCGTCAGCCAGACGGTTTCCGCCCTATACAGAACCTCAACCTTTACCGCGCCGTCTTCCGCGGTGTAAAAAAGGAATCTGTCCTTGTCGCTCATGTCAGTTTCTCCAAAAACCCACAGATTAATTACGCATCACAACCTTCATTCGAGCTGAGGCTGATCCTCACTTTCCCTGCTGTTTTTCTTCCTTCTTCTTCTCCTCAACGATCATCGTCCCCGGCAAGGTCCGCGCCCGTACCGCGCGATTGTACATGGACTCGGCAAAGGCCGGAGGAATGGTGTACTTGCCCTTGTTCGTGGCTTTGATGCGGTACACGAACTCCTGGGCCGAGTCGCCCACGCTTCCGAAGAGCACCACGCGGTCTTCCCGGATATCCACGAAGTCCGGTTGCCACGTCGAGGCGTCCGTGCCGATGGGAGAAACCCAGCGCGGACCTTCGTCCTGATGTTCATTTGCCCCGTCTCCCTCTCCCCCGTCTTCTTCTCCCTGCCGCCGTTGTATTGGCTGTGCCTGCTGCTCTGCCGGTTGTGCCGCTGGCCGGGACTTCTCAAGCACCACCTCGAACCCGCCGGGCAGGAGGTCCACGATGGCCACGTTGCTGTGCTCACCGGACTTTACTGACCGCATCTTGACATGCACCTCGAGCTCGGACCCAAGCGCGGTATTGGTGATGACGTTGCCCTTGAGGTCCCGGTACTCGCGCTGGACTTCAAGATATTCCTTTATCTCCTCTTTCGGCAAGTCCTTATCGAATCCTGCCATCGTGACTTGATAGAACGTGGGATACCCGCTCTTGCTCTCGATACGCACCTTTTTCGCCTTGTCCGAGAACGCCGTTTTGGGGAACAAGCCCTTGGGCAGAGTCAGGTCCTTCATCCCCTTTTCTAGTATCTCCCTGACCTTGATGTCCGCTACGGCCTTCTCGCCCACAGCCGATGCATAAGCATCCATTGCCAGGATCGTATACGCGGACGAGATGGTGTTGAAGCTGCCCTTGGTGATCCACTTCACCATACAGTCGAGACAGATCATGTCCTGCTGCGAGAGTTTCTTGAACCGCTCCGGAAAGTGTTTTCCGAGTATATAGAGGTACTGAGCGTCGTGGGCCAGGCCGTCGTAGAAGTGATCATAATCAGGTTCGATCTCCTCTCCCATTTTCGACTTCGAGATCAAATCTTCCGCTTTGCTGTCGAGCTTGAGCAGTTTGTACGACGCGGCAAGATAGGCGCCGGTGATGTCCTTCTTCCATTTCTTCGTTTCCTTTTTCTTGTCGAGCTGCTCCCGAAGGGCATCCACGTAATTCGTGGTCACCACGCCGTTCCGGGTAAGGATATAGATCGCGTAGGCCCGGGTCCGCGCCTTCGAAAGGGAATCGCTTCCTTCCTGGGCCAACCTCTGGAGATACGTCTTCCCGAGCGTTATCGGCTCCTGCGGCACAATAAAGCCCCGCTCCCTTGCTTCGGTCAGGAAGTGGAGCGCGTAAACGCTCGCGTAATCCGAGGCGTGGGAGTTGGCTGCCCAGAACCCGAATGCGCCCTCGGCGTTCTGGCGTGCCCGCAGCACGCTGATGGTCCGGTCGATGTTCGTTGCCGCGTTTTTGTGCGTGTACCCGAACTCCGGCCTGTTCTTGAGCACCACTGCCGGAAATGCCTGACTCACGAGCTGCTCGGTACAGGCATAGGGGAACTTGCTGAGATATGCTGCCAAGCCGTGAGCAAGACTGAGGGGAACGGGCGATGCATTCGCTTCGAGCGTCCTGAAATCGGGATACATTGAACGTTTAACCTCGACGTCCGCCTTGTCCTTCTTGAAGAACCCACTCTTGATGTCGGTCATGTACGGGACAGCGGGCCTCACGCTTGCCTCTATGGCATAGCTGCTTTTCTTGTTTCCCAGAGACGCGGAGAAACTAAACCGGGCTGAACCGAGAATCTGTTTTGCCCTGATGGTGAATGAGGCGCTTTCTTCCCTGCCTTCGCTTATCTTTATGACCCGCGCTGTCTTGTCCAGCACCTCAACGTGCTCCGATGTCGCAAGCTCGAGCCGGACTTCGGCGTCCTTCCCCGATCCTTCCACGTTGTTCGCAACGCTCACAGTGACAATGAACTCGTCGCCGGGCGCAACAAAGGTCGGCACGTTAGGCGAAAGCACAAAGTGGCCGCGTATATGGGACTTCTTCTGCACCGCGCCCACGGCATCGGGAGCGATTGCCACTGCCATGACTCTGAGCGTCCCGTTGAAGTAGTCGGGAACACGATAAGTGAGCTCACGGGTCGTGGAATCTATAACCACGATCCCCGACCAGTAGACCACGGGCTTATCGCGTTTACGTTTGAATGGGTTCAGGTTCTTGCCGAGGCTGCGCCCGCCTTCATCGCCGCCAGGAGCGGACAGCATGCGCACGATAGAATCTTCGGGAAGGATCAGGTCCAAGATCTGGGCCGTGGTCACTTCCAGAGCCTTTTTCTTGAAGAAGTGCGCGAGCGGATCCGG
>JBGPUS010000267.1:0-3861 GCA_041491325.1 Nitrospirota bacterium
CTCGGCCCTGCTCTTTTACTGGAGAATTCTGCCGTACCTCGTAAAAGGCTTTTCCTTCCTTCTTCAGAAAACCATGAACATCGGCGGCGCGCTCGGGCTCGGCGCTTCCGCCACGATTTTTCTCGGCATGGTGGAATCTCCGCTTGTCATCAAACCGTATCTCAAAACCATGACCCGGAGCGAACTGTTCTCGCTTATGACCGTGGGCATGGCCTGCATTGCGGGCACTGTGATGATTCTATACGCGACGTTTTTGAATGGCGTGATCCCGGACCCCCTTGGTCATATCCTGATTGCCTCGTTCATTCATGTGGCCGCGGCCATCACTATCGCCCGGATCATGGTCCCGGAAACCGGCGAAGAAACCTCCGGCAGCCTCGTCCCGGAGAAAACGGCATCAGGCGCCATGGATGCCGTGGTCAAGGGGACCATGGACGGGCTCCACCTGCTCCTGAACATCATCGCCATGCTCCTGGTCATGGTCGCCCTCGTTTACCTGGCAAACCGCATCATCGGCGTTCTGCCGAACGTTGGAGGCCAACCTCTCACGCTCCAGAGGATTCTTGGGTTCGTTATGGCGCCTGTCGTCTGGTTGTTCGGCATTCCGTGGGACCAAGCCCGGACCGCGGGCTCCCTCATGGGAACAAAGACAGTCCTGAACGAGCTCCTGGCATTCCTCGATCTTGCCAGGCTCCCCGCCGACGCGCTGGACCCGCGCAGCAGAATGATCATGACCTATGCTCTCTCCAGCTTTGCGAATTTCGGCAGCCTGGGAATCCTTATCGGCGGCCTCGGGAGCCTCGCGCCGGAGCGGCGGGACGAGGTTGTCGCGTTCGGATTGAGGGCGATCGTGGCCGGCACCCTTGCCACGTGCATGACCGGCGCGGTGATCGGAATATTCTCCTGATGGGCAGAGCAAATTTCAGTTAGAAAATCCTTCTTCCTGATTCTTCAAGATTTTGATTCTTCTGTTCCCAATCTGATATAATCCTTTCATGCGACTATTTCGTTATCGCGGCCGGTTCGTCCAAGGCGTGCTTCTCTTCCTCCGGGTGCTGGTTTCCTACAAGCTCCTCGCCCTGCGAAATACCTTTCTCTCGTCTGAGCAAAGGAAGACACGGCTCAAACGGCTCCACTCCCGGAATGCGTTTATGCTTCGGGAACGCATGGTCGAAATGCGCGGCGTCCTTATCAAAATCGGCCAGTTCATGTCGTCCCGCGTCGACATTCTCCCCGAAGAGTATACGGACGAGCTTTCAAAGCTTCAGGACCGGGTTCCGCCGACGCCGTTCCGCGACATTGCTTTGCGCGTCACAACGGAACTGGGCCCCCTGGATGAGGTCTTTTCCTCGTTTGACGAGAAGCCCATTGCATCGGCCTCGCTCGGACAGGTGCATCGCGCCTGTCTGCGGGACGGGGAGGACTGCATCGTGGTCAAGGTCCAATACCCGGGCATCGAAGAGGTGATCGCCGCGGATATCCGCATGCTCAGGTTCGTGGTCGGGATTTTGGGGGTGCTTTTTCGGCAGATTAATTTCGAGTTGATTTATACCGAGTTTTCCCGCATTATTTTCGAAGAGCTTGACTATATCCAGGAAGGAAAAAACGCGGAAGCCTTTGCGAAAAACTTCTCGGGTAATCCGCATGTAAAGATTCCCGCGGTCTATTGGCCCTACACGACGAAGAAGGTGCTGACGCTCGAATATTTAAAGGGCGTCAAGGTCATTGATTTCGATGAGCTCGATGCGCAGGGAATCGACCGGAAAGAGACAGCGCGCGCGCTTGCCAAGGCATATTGCCAGATGCTGTTCTCCGACGGCCTGTTCCATGGAGATCCGCATCCCGGCAACATCTTCGTACGGCCGGGTCCCGTGCTCGTCCTCGTGGACTTCGGCATGGTCGGCAGGATCAGAGGGCCGCTCAGGGACGGGCTCAGGCGCGGTTTTGCGGCCGTCGTGGAGCGGGATTCCCTGGGTCTCGTGCGCGCGCTCGTGGATTTGGGTTTCATTCCGCTTTCGAAGGACCTCCAACCGCTCGTTCTGTTTGTGGACCGGATCCTCGAAAAGTACCGGGACATATCTCCGGGCGAATTCAAAGCTATGGATCTCGAAGAGATCGGCCGCGACATTCAAGAAGCTTTGCAGCTTAATCCCGCTGTCCAGATTCCGAATGATTTTTTCCTGTTCGGCAGGGTCTTGGGCATGCTGAACGGCCTCGGCTCGCGTCTCGACCCGGAAACCAACATCATAGAAATCGCCGCGCCCTTTGCCAGCCGATTCATGTTCACGGAAAACACAACAGCCGAAGGCTTCCTGACGCAAGCGGGCACGGCCATCCGATCGCTGCCGGCATTGCCGAAGCTCCTGACCGATTTCCTGGTGACCACGGACCGAGGTGAAACCAAGGTGAAGATCACTTCGCAGGACATCGCGGAGGAGCTGCGGTCAATCGCCGGCATCGGCAGGGGGGTCATCCTGTCACTGCTGGTCGTGGGCGCGGGCCTGGCGGCTGTGGTGTTTCGCATCAGTCATTTTGATGCCGAGAGTGAATGGGCGGCCATCGTAAGCGGGGTGCTGCTTGTGTGGCTGTTGCTGGCGCTGCGGAAAAAGTAAACGGCCCAGGTCCCGGGTTCACGCAACCGTAAAAACCTGCGACGCTCGGTAGCGGTCCGCAACGTAAAGGTGCACGCGTCCGTCCGTTATTTCGCGATGCGTTTTGAGCGCTACGTCCGGGTGATTGTTCTGTTCTGAAAGGTGCGCGAGGCAGGCCCATTGAAGGCGTTTTGATTCGGCGGCACGGCACAAAAGCTCTGCCGCCTCTCTGTTCGAAAGATGTCCTTTCGGGCCTTTGATCCGTTGTTTGAGATACGCAGGATAGGGTCCCGCCGCGAGCATGGCGGGGTCATAATTGCTCTCCAGAAACACGGCGTCAAGCGAGCCGACGATGTGGACCAGGTCTTTGAAAACGTGTCCGAGGTCGGTAAGCACGCCGAGCCGCTTCCCTCCAACCTCGAGCACGAAGGCCGAACCGTCCGCTCCGTCGTGCGGCGTGGGTATCGCGTGTACGGCGACGGCACCAAACCGAATCGCGTCGCATGACCGAAAATGGCGAACGTCCTTTAATTTTCCGAGGCTGCATCGCGAAGAGGCGGCGGCGAGCGTTGCCGGGGTCACGTAGAGGGGGAGCCCGTATTTTCTCTGGAACACCCCCGCATGCCGGATGTGGTCGCCATGATCGTGAGAGATGATGACTCCGTCGATGCTCCGAATATCGCGGCCGTGCGCTGCAAGCCGCTCCTCTGCCTGGACCCCGGTTATTCCCGCGTCGAACAGGAGCTTAACGCCCCCCGCCTCCACGTAAATACAGTTTCCATTGCTTCCGGACTGAAGAGATATCGCAATCATGCTCATTAGGGGCGTAATCTATCAGGCCAGGGGGGGAATGTCAACCTGATTATACAAGACGATAACAATCGTGGGTTATCACGGATTGTAAAATGTAGAAATTTAAGCTATCATGGTATCCTCATCAGTCGCGACGGACAGAATCTATGAATAAAATTTCCTTACTGAATAACATAAGCATCGTGCTCGTTGACACCAAGACCCCTGCCAACATCGGCGCAACAGCGCGGTGCATGATGAATATGGGACTGTCGCGCCTTGTTCTTGTCGAACCGCCTGTTGACTCATCTCAGGAGGCAAAGAAGCTTGCCGCGGGCGCGGACAGCATCCTCGATCATGCTGAAGTATTTTCCACGCTCAAAGAAGCGGTTGCTGATTATGGGCTGGTGTTCGGCACCTCCAGGCACAAAGGCCGTTTGAGAAAAAACATCCATGCCCCGCGCGAAGCTGCCCAGGC
>JBGPUS010000268.1:0-3856 GCA_041491325.1 Nitrospirota bacterium
AGTTCGGCGGACATGATGAACGCGAACGCCTGATACTTCACCCTCTTCAGGTACCTGCAGTTTGCTGCGCGGAGATACATTCCTACCTGGTAACGTTGAAATAATATCCCGTTAAAATACTGAACGACTATTCGCGCACCCGTTTTTTGGGTCGGAAAGTAATTGCAGAGTTATGATTATTCTTGACTTTGCCAGGTTCTTTTGTTAGTGTCAATAACCGAATTTTGCGACCCGTAATTTTTAATAGACTACATCAGAGGAGGAAAGAAATGAAGCTGCGTATGCTTATCAGTGTTTTACTGGCAGGCCTGGCGTTCGCAACCGTAACGAATCCCGCTCAGGCAGAGGGATTAAAGCCCTTTGTGCTCGGCTCGGAGCCTCAGCAGGTGGACCTTGCGCAGGCGGTCGCAACAGCCAAAACCGCCTTGCAGGGGCAGGGTTTCGAGGTAGTCGGCAGCTACTCGCCGTATCCAGGCGCCACGGTCATTGTGGTGACCAGCGATGGGTTAAAGGCTAACGCCGCGAAGAGCGATTTCGGCGGTTACGGCGCCGTGCAGCGTGTCGCCGTAACCAAGGTCAAGGATAAAATCCAGGTCTCCTATACGAATCCGCCCTATATGGCGGCTGCCTACCGGATGCAGGGGAATCTTGCCGACGTGAAGGCGAAGCTGGAAGCAGCCCTGGGCAAGCAGAAGGAGTTCGGCTCCGGGAACGGGCTTTCGGAAAAGGATTTGCGCGGCTATAAATATACCTTCGGCATGGAGAAGTTCGACAGCCTCGGAAAGCATCAGCTTGCGGAGTTCAAGAGCTACCAGGACGCATTGGCCGCGGTCGAAGCGGGACTCGCCGCGGGCAAGACAGGGGTGACCAAGGTATACCGCGTTGATGTTCCCGGCAAGGAAGAAGCCGTGTTCGGCGTTGCCATCTCTAAGGGAAAAGGCGCCGACAAGTACGTCATGGACTACATCGACTTCGGCGACGTTAAGTCAACGGCCCATCTTCCTTACGAAATTCTGGTATCGGGGAACAAAGTGTATCATCTTTATGCCCGGTTCCGCATTGCGATCAATTTCCCGGACCTCAGCATGATGGGCAGCAACAGCTTTATGTCTATTATGAGCGCGCCGGGAGCGATCAAGGATTCGCTCATGGAGACCGTGGGCGGAGCGAAATAGGCGTGCCATTGGTTACGGTTCAGGGTTGAAAACTGATTACATGCGATTCAAAACCTGAAATTAGACTTTCTTACAAGCTCGGGGCCCGATGCGTTGCCTTGCATCGGGCCCCGGATGTTTTCAACTTCCGGGCATGATTAAACCATTCATCCGCGTTGCCTAATCGATTTTTTTGCGGCGTATCGTAATCTTTTGTCCTTGAACTCACGAAACCAAGCAGGTATACTGCCTCGAAGACGTTGAACGTAATTAGAAAGTGGAATTTTTACTATGCAAAGACGGTCCGGCCCGAGAGCCAGGTTCATAGCGCAAGGGCTCGTGGTCCTTTACGACGATAAAGACATTCTTGTGGTGGATAAACCCGCGGGACTTCTGACCGTTGCCACGGAGCGGGAAAAATCGCGCACTGCTCACTCCCTCTTGACGGATTACATTCGCAAGGGTTGCGGGAGATGCCGTAAGCGCCTTTTCGTCGTTCACCGGCTGGACCGGGACACTTCGGGGGTGCTTATCTTTGCAAAGAGCGAAGAGGCGATGCTTCGCTTGAAGGCCCAGTGGAAACAAACAGAGAAGAAGTACCTTGCGGTGGTCCACGGCAAGTGTGAAAAGAGCTCGGGAACCATTACTACGTACCTGGCGGAGGACGAGGGGTATAATGTTTACTCTACCTCCGACAGTACAAAGGGTAAACTGTCCCACACCGTTTACGAAGTGCTCAGGGTGGCAAAAGGATTTTCCTTGCTGGAAGTCACCTTGCTGACGGGCAGGAAGAATCAGATACGAGTACATCTCGCCGGTATCGGGCACCCGATCGTAGGAGACACAAAGTACGGGAAAGAGGATTGGTCGCAGCCGCGCATGGCGCTTCATGCGAGAACGATTTCCTTCAAACATCCCTTCAGCGGCGAGCGGCTCGCATTCGAATCGGAAGTGCCGGCATTTTTTGCGGCACTTGTGGGTCGTATTGACCGGCAGGACGACCCGACAAAAAACCCCTCAACGGCCCCGGTGAAATCTTCCCGGAGGCCGCATCGTAAAAGCATTAGGCAGTAAAATTGACGTCAGCAGAGGATAGCGCCGGGCATCATAGTCCTTCAAGCAGCTTGTAATACTCCTTGATCGTGCGAATTGATTCCATCGTGGCCCGGAACAAGATCCAGCTGAGTACGAGGATTCCCATGGTAAGCCCGATTTTCCATGCCCGCGTCGTTTGCGGACGCCACCAGATCAGGGGCAACGCCAAAGGCCCCACAGTGCAGACAGCGAGGATAATAAAGGATTTTCGGAAATACCATTGAATCTTTTCTTCTGCCAAGCGTGGCTGGGTGGAGGCATTCAGAAACTCACCGCAGTGTTTACACTTTATCGCGGTGTCTTGAATATCTTCAGCGCAGAAGGGGCACTTTTTCATGATCATTCCTCTTGGTCGCGATTGTGAAAAGACGCATGTCAATCATTCCCCGGTTCTCCTGAAGTCGATAAATCCGCGCTCTACATCGGTATGGATTAGCTCCACGCGCACCCTCTGGCCCACATCGATCCCTGCAAATCCGCTTGTAAGTCTTCCTTCGATGGGGATCGAGAGAAGGCGTACCCACGTGCCTTTATCCGCCGCTCCCGTAACGATGGCATCGAACCGCTCGCCGATCCTGTGCTCCAGCAGCATTGCTGCCGCGGATTTTCTGACCTGCCGTTCTACCTTCTTTGCAGCATCTTCCTGTTCCGTGCAGTGTTTTGCCAGTGCGGACAGCTCGCCGTTCTGGTACGGCATTTGTTGACCTGCCATGGCCGCCTTTAACAGGCGTTGCGTAATCAGGTCCGGGTAGCGGCGGTTCGGGGCGGTGGAGTGGGAATAGTCCTGGACGGCAAGACCGAAGTGGCCGCTCACATTGCCTCCCGGAACTTCGAGCACGTATTCACCCGCCCCAAGCAGTTTGATAACGGCAAGAGAAAGATCGGGAAACGTGAGCGGGTCGGAAGCCTGCGCCTTGGTGAGGAATGCTTCAAGAGATTTTGCATCAGGCGCCTCGGAGAGCGTTTGGCCGTGGTCCGAGGCGAGTTCCCTGATCCGGTCCCAGCGTTTCGGTGTGCGGACCACACGCCGGAACGACGGAAGATCCTTGGAGGAAAGAAAACGCGCTGTCACGCCATTCGCCGCGATCATGAAGTCCTCGATAATGTCTTTCGCCCTGTTTTTTTCGTTCAGCCTGGAGGTCCTTGAGCGCACCGTCATCAAACACCAGCCGGGCCTCCACGGTCTCAAGGGTAAGCGCGCCGTGCTCGTGTCGGAGCTTCTTCAGCAGCTGGGCAACCCGGTCCTGGATCCGGAGGTTCTCTTTGAGGCCGGGGACCGCGGGTATTTCCGTCGGGATGGGGCCGGCGCCGTCCAGCCAGGCGGCAACGCTGTTGTAAGCAAGCTTTGCATGGTTCCGGACAAGCGCTCCATACACGTCGGACCGGAGCAAAGCTCCCTCCTCGCTCACAACCAGTTCGACAATCACCGCCTGCCGGTCCGTTGCATAGTTGAGGGACGTAAGGTCCGTCGAAAGCTTTTCCGGCAGCATGGGAAATATCCGGGCGGCGGTATAGACCGATGTAGTATTCCTGCGCGCGTGCTCGTCGATCGCTGAGTCCCTTTTGACCAGGGTGTCGACATCGGCGACTGCAACCAGGACTTTTAC
>JBGPUS010000269.1:0-3813 GCA_041491325.1 Nitrospirota bacterium
CCGTGGGCCTCAATGAATCGGCTTATTCCAAAAGAATCTGGAAGAAAACGATTATATATGTTTACAGCAAAATCATGATCGTGTATGTAGGGGGAACTACTGTTTTTTGTAGGGGAAATTGCGGACAACAAGAAAAAAGAGAAAGGAAAACACTGTTCGTTTTAAAGGGTAAAATGAGGCGAAACTATTGCGGTTTATTTCTTATGGCGTAGCGTCTGAGTTCCTTCATGCCGCCCAGGTTCAACTTGTCAATGACCCGGGAAAAATATGTCTCCACCGTGCGGACGCTGATGGTCAAAGCCGCGGCAATGTCGGCAGGCGACTCGCCCTGACCGAGCATGGCCAGGATCTGCTGTTCACGCTTACTGAGTAGTATTTGTTGATTCATCCCCTGCGAAGAGAGCGCGCTGTTCACCGGGTTTTGGGCAGCCTCAGGCCCGATGCGATTTTTTCCAACCGAAAGACCGTTCTCAGCCTTATTCAGACCGGCCATTGTCTTGCCGAGGTCCGCCGTAACGATGGTGTCTCTCACGCTTCTCAATGCAGCTTCGAGATTTTTCCGGTGTCCTTCTTTTTCATCGTTCAGGGTCTTATGCGTGACCGCGGCGCCGGCGATCCGGAGCAACTGGTCTTTTTCTATGGGCTTGCAAAGGTAATCAAAGGCGCCGTTGCGCACCGCAGCGGCTGCTGTAGCCACCTCGGGGAAACCGGTTATGATCACCACGGGAGTTTCGATGGCGTTTTCCCTGATTGTCTTGAGCAGGTCTATCCCTGTTTGTTTGCCCTGCAAATTAATATCCAGAAATACCGCGCTGTATGCACTTTTCGTCAGCAGGTCTTTTCCGCCGGCATAATCCACAGCGACATCGGCCCCGTATCCCGCTCGCCTGAGGATGCGCTGAAAAGCGGCGGCGAGCCGCTCATCGTCCTCGATTATCAATATTTTTGTGTGCATATATTCGTAGCTCCGGATGTTGCATTGTTGCCGAAATTTTCAAAAATGCCTCTGCTTCAGGCATGCATAACCGCGGGGAGGTCGATGCTCACTTTTGTATATTCCCCTAATTTGCTTTCTATGCCGATGACCCCGCCATGCTCGTTGACAATCTGCTGACTTATGCTCAGGCCGAGGCCCGTGCCGGTCTTCTTTGTCGTAACAAACGAGTCTTTGACGGTGTCGAGCAGGGAAGCCGGTATCCCGACGCCGTTGTCCAGGAACGCGACCCGTACGAAAGGCCGGTTATTGACGAATAATTCGGAAGCGGCGATTTCAAAGGTCTTCTTGTTATAGGCGGTCCCATGCCTCTCGTCGAGCGCATGCATGGCGTTCGTCAGAATGTTCAGAAAAACCTGCTCGATCTGCTGAGGATGAACCATTACGTTTGTCAGGCCGGGAGGGACCTGAACGGTCAACGCTATATTCTCCTTGCGGAGTTTCGCCCCGATCATGTCCAGCGTCCCCTGCAGCAGCTCCCCTACGGCAAACGGGACTTTCTCCTTTTCCTGCCGGCGCGAAAAGAAGAGCAGACTCTTCACGATCGTCGCGATTCTTCTGCCTTCTTTTTTTATGACGTCGACATCATGCTCCATGACCTTCCTGTCTTCAGTATCAAGAAGAAGGTCGGCGGAAAGGATGATCGTATTCACCGGGGTATTGATTTCATGGGCCACGCCGGCCGCAAGCTCCCCAAGGGTTGCAAGATGACTCGCCCTGATCGATTCCGCTTGCGCCTCCTCCTTTTCGCGCCGCATCACAGTGATACGGTCGGCAAGGGCAAAGGAGAGGAGCACCACTTCACATATCGAGCCGAGCTGCAAGCTGGAGTAAGTCAGTAAATTCGGGGGGAGAAAATTATTTATACTGAGCCCAAAAGAGACCGTACCCAGAACGCGAAAGATGCGCGCCCCGACAAAATAGCGGGCCGGATGATATCCTCTGCGCAGGCAGACTACTCCCGCAATCAGGGTCATGACGGAGCCGAAGAGCGTGACGACGGTCATGGCGCGCTTCCAAACATCCGGAGATACGACAAAAACCGCGGGTATCGACAGGATGGCCGCAAGCATGACAATCTTTAGAATATGGTCAAGGATGGGAGCAATGCGACCGGTCTCCAAAAAGCTCCGCGCAAACAACAGCCCGGTGAGCATCGGCGGCACGAGGAGCAAAAAGGCATACTGGTTGATCGACGGAGTCTCGGGGCTGACAAACTCTATGAGAAAACCCTTTACAAAGAATACGTACAGGGCGTAGCTGAAGATATCGAGAATATACCAAAGATAGTTTTTATCGCGCAGGGAAAGGAAAATAAAAAAGTTATAGACGACCATCACCATCATGGCCCCGAAATAGCAGCTGGCAATCATGACCCTTCGGCTGTCCATGCGTGCGAAGGCTTCCGGCGTCCAGACCGTTAACGGCGTCATCGTCTGTCCTTTGCCGTCGACCCGCAGGTAGAAGGTTTTGACCGGGCCGTCAATGACAAGGGGGAACACCTGATTTCTGTGCAGGAACTTCCGTATGCTCATCGGCCGCAAGGCGCCGGCCTGCATGAGGTTGAAGCCGGCCCCTTCAGCCGGAACGTAGAGATCGAGGTATTTCATGAGCGGAAAATCCAGTTCAAGCAGCCGAGTTTTTTCCGCGTTTGTTTCTTTTCCGATGCTGAACCTGATCCAGTAGACCGACGGAAACCCGAAGTGTGGCACTGCCCCGCTGTCCGGCCTGAACATCCCGTCAAACTCAGGAGAACTTACCTCGCTGATCGTCAAGTTCCCCTCTTTATCTTCGAGTATGTCCATATGACCGGACAAAGGGGATGATTCGTCGTTATCGTGGAGGACGAGAGGGCTCGAAGCCCCCGCGCAAGGAAATGCCGTGCACAGAAGAAGGAACAAGAGGAAAAAACCTGGAATGACTCTTACCGTAAACATGAGGGTATCCGCTGGAAATCAATGGCGATGCGGCTCGTCACCAGAAATCCATCATGAATGTCGGCACAAGCGGCCGTATTCGTTTTGGGTTTTTTCATCGACACAAGTAGCTGCATTATAAGGCAAACCATCTGTTTTTTCCATATAGAATCGTCGTTGGTGTCTTAATTGTCAAAGCTTTTCCCCGGTGTAACAGATGGCATAAATAAGAAATAGTTCGGGGCGGGAGTGCGGAGCTGAAGACAAATAAGAAATAGTGAGTTAGCAGACTGTCGAAAAACACACGATTTGTGGTTTTGTTTAAATGCGAGATTGCGTCGCTACGCTCGCAAAGACGGCAAAAATACTTTTTCAACTGCCTGTTAGGAGACGCCGGGGAACCACTGCAAGCAGCTATTTCGTCAGCCGCCCCGTAAATTCTTCGCCCAACACGACCATGGATTCAATGTCAAGATAGTAGGGCGCGGTTTTATCGAGCAACAGTTTGCACTGGGCCGGGAAATTTTCTTCCGCGACGGCGTCGTAAAACAGGAGCAGCGCCGGATAGTGGGGAAAGAACCGGAACTCATAGGCCGCATCGTGAGTCCCCGGAATATCCGCTTTTGTCCCGCCCATTTTCTCGCAAGAATTCTTAAGCGCCGCCACGTCTCCGGAAAAATGAACGGCGAGCTCCTCTTCAATGTGGCCGGCCCATGCCTTGTCCTTGGCATGGGAGGCCGGGACCGAGCTGAAGGTGATCCATTCCCCGGAAGGGGCCGACGGGTCGGGCATGCAGAGATGGTTATATATGAGGACGGCGATCCAGGGCCGAGCTTCCTGGCCCGACGGCCCCACGACCTTGTCTCTCGATACCCGGTAGTTCTCGTTCAGGAATATCAATTC
>JBGPUS010000270.1:0-3804 GCA_041491325.1 Nitrospirota bacterium
CATACCATTGAACGTGAGTGCTTTAAAGCGCGGCGCAGAGGTCATTTCAAACGCCGCCCGATAAATCATACGCTGTCCTTGTTCCGAATCAACGCCGATCAATGCTTTTTTTGCCTTGAACAAAAAAAACGGAAAGCCTAGCCTGTCCGTGCGTGCGACGCGTGTGTTCCGCGACTGATCCGAACAAGGCTGAAGAAAGAGGCCTTTTGTTTCGCGCAAGCGGTGATGGCGAAAAGTCGTTTAATCCGCACCGGCCTGCATGGCCAGGGAAGTATTACCTTGACTTTTAACCCCTTTTTTTGGTATATTTTTTTTGATATCGAATTGATAAGAAAAGCAAATTCTCATGGATAATGAAACCTCCGAAATAGTCAAGCTTACGGAGCGTATTTCAAAAGACCCCAAGTCTAAGCTTTTTGTGCCGCTTGCGGAAGAGTACAAAAAGGCCGGGGACATTGAGATGGCGATTTATGTTCTCACGGAGGGTCTTAAGAATAATCCGGGGTATGTAACGGCCAGATCGATTTTAGGAAGGCTTTTGCTCGAAAAGGGAGACCTTGCCGGTTCCCAAAAGGAACTGGAAGAAGTTGTAAAAGCCATACCGGACAATCTACTGGCCCAGCGAAAACTGGGTGATATTTGCGTCCTTCAGAACAAATCAGCCGAAGCGCTTGCCCACTATAAATCGGTGCGCTCCCTCAACCCGCGCGATGAGGAAATCATTTCGCTCATTACGGACCTTGAAGCGGGACGCGATGTAAAAAGCAGAATCGCCCAGCCGAGACCCCAGCCGTCTCCGGAAGCGGAAGCAAAGCAGGAAATCAAACAACAAGCACAGACGGCCCCCGCGCAGCACGCGCAGCCCGACCGGGCCGGTGTGACGGCCACAGCGGCGGGTTCCCCCGCAGCCCGGGCAGGAGAACCGAAAGTATTGAAACCGCCAGTTGCCGTATCTGCCGCTCAGGCAGCCGAAATAGAAGAGCCGGAAGAAGTCCTCTTGGTAGAACCACTGGAACCCGAGGGCCCCGTGCATGCAGCGCACGAGACAGGTCCTGATATACTGTTGGAACAATCTTCCGGGAACGTTCCCGAGTCTTCTCCGGAATGGCCTGCTGAGACCCTTGAGGCGCCCTTTGACCAGGCTTTAGGAGAGGCGCCGGTGCTCGGCACCATTCTTGATGAACCGGATGTGTTCAAAGAGATGCCGGCTGCTGAACCGGGGATGTTTGCCGACGAGGCGCCGGTCGTACCGGAACTCTTCGAGGCAGAGACGGCCGGAGAAACGCCGCTGCGATCAGGGGCGGGACCGGAGACGGAAATATCCGATGACTTTAGGACCGACACGCTCGCGGAACTCTATATTGCGCAGGGATTCCATGAAAAGGCGATAGACATTTACCAGCAGATGCTTGCCGACAACCCCAACAGCCGGGGCTTAAAGGACAAGCTGGAGCGGGTGAAGGCCATGGCCGCTGAAGCGGTAGCCACTGCTCCGGTTGAGGTGCAGAAACAGGAAGTGGACATTTTTGCGGAGCCGGAGACATACCCGGCGGAGCAAGCACCCCGGATTGTTAAACAGGAAACCGGCCCCCTCGCTGAACCCCGGGAGTATGTACCCCCGGCCGGGAAAGACGAAGAACCGAGCGGATTTACGCCGTCTGCGGCGCAGGAATTCGCGCGGGCAAAGCCCGCGTTCACGGATTTTGAGCCCCGGGAGTATGTGCCTCCGCAGGAGGAGCCTGTCGCGCCTAAAATGGAAGCGGTGTCCGCCGCATCGTCGCGTTCCAGCCGGAAAGAGACGATATCCCGCTTGGAAACGTGGCTCACCAACATCAAGAAGGAGAAATAAATGGCCTTTTCCGACATCCTGAAACAGGTCGTCAACGGCACGGAAGGTGCGATCGGAGCACTGGTTGTGGGGCTTGACGGCATACCGGTGGAAGAGTTCTCCGTCGACAGCTCAATGGACCTTCAGTCCATGACCGTCGAGTATTCAGCGCTCCTCAAAGAGATCGAAAAGGGCTCCCAGGCCTCGCAGATGGGCTCCACCAATGAAGTAACGGTCGTTGCCGACAAGGCGATGATCATGCTCCGCAGGCTCAATGAGGAGTATTTTTTCGTGCTCATCATGAAACCCGGAGGAAACTTCGGCAAGGGACGGTTCCTCCTTCGCATGTCGGTGCCAAACCTGCTGAAAGAGTTTTGAAACACCCGTTTTTCCCGTGATCGTTTTTTTGAAACTGCCTCAGGCAGTTTTTTATTTTATTGAGGGTGTATGAAGATACTGGTGATTCACGGACCGAACTTGAACCTTCTGGGCAAGCGCGAGCCGCACATCTACGGCACCGCGACGCTTGACGATATCAACGGCCGGCTCTCGGCCCTTGCCGCGGAGTTGGGCGTGGAAGTGGCGTTTTTCCAGTCGAACCACGAAGGCGAATTGGTCCAGAAGATACAGGAAGCGATGGGTGTGTATCAGGCGATTGTGATCAACCCGGGGGCTTACACCCATACCAGCGTCGCCCTCCGCGATGCCGTGTCCTCCACGGGCATTCCTACGGTCGAAACGCACATCTCCAACATTTACCAGCGGGAGGAGTTCCGCAGGCATTCGTACATTTCCGGCGTCGCGGTCGGGCAGATTGCGGGCTTCGGACCGGACAGTTACCTCCTTGCGCTCAGGGCGGCTGCGGGGCTTGGGGACTATGGGAAGAAAAAATGATCAAGAGGCCTGAACAGGCGCGGTTGTCCCGGCTGAGAGGCCTGATGGAGCAAGAAGCAGTTTCCGCGCTTCTCGTGACGCGTCGTGAAGACGTTCGCTATCTCACCGGGTTCTCCGGCTCCGCGGGCTCTCTGCTGCTCGCCGCCGACAAGCCGTGCCTGATCACCGATTTCCGGTATAAGCTTCAGGCGGGCCTTCAGGCAAAAGGCGTTACGGTGGTGATTCAAAAGAAAGATTTTTTTACCGCGCTTCAGGACACCGCGCGGCGCATGAACGTTGAGCAACTGTGGTTCGACGAATCATCGCTCACGGTCGAGGAATTTAAGAAACTGAAAAAAGAGGGGTTCGCTCCCCGTGGGCGCAGGGACATGGTAGGGCTTCTCAGGAGGCGCAAGGACGGACATGAGCTTAAGAGCATCCGTCTCGCGGTGCAGCGGGCCGAAGCGTCGTTTCGGGAGCTGAAGAAATACATAAAACCGGGAGCGACCGAGCGGGAAATCGGGCTGAGACTCGACCATCTGATGAGGGAAAAGGGTTCCCACAAATCCGCGTTTGACACCATTGTGGCGTCGGGCGGCAACGGCTCCATGCCCCACGCGTCGGTCACGGACCGGCGCCTTAAGAAAGGCGAGCTCATAACCATTGATTTCGGGGCCGAAGCGAACGGCTATTTTTGCGACATAACGAGGACGATCTGCCTGGGCGCGCCGTCAGCAAGACAGCGAGAGATTCATGGGCTTGTTTTACAAGCGCAGACCGCGGCGATTAATCGAGTCAGCATCGGGACCAGTTGCCAGTCCGTTGATGCCGCCGCGAGAGATGTTATTCGCCAGGCAGGGCACGGCGAGCATTTCGGCCATGGAACGGGCCACGGTGTCGGTCTCATGGTCCATGAGGGACCGTCCGTCTCACCCTTGTCAAAAGATATCGTGGAGAAGGACATGGTCTTTACCGTCGAGCCGGGCATCTATATCCCGGGCTGGGGCGGGGTGCGGATAGAGGACATGGTCCTGGCGACCGATTCCGGCGTCACGCTGTTGACCACGCTTCCGAGGAGCCTGGAAGGTTTGAAGAGTCTTTAA
>JBGPUS010000271.1:0-3780 GCA_041491325.1 Nitrospirota bacterium
CGCCATGGAACTCGGCTGTGACGCAGTGCTCTTGAACACCGCGATCGCGGGAGCAAAGGACCCGATAGCGATGGCCGCGGCCATGAAGTACGGCGTGCTTGCGGGCAGACTGGCGTACAAGGCAGGGCGCATACCGAAGAAACTGTATGCAACGGCCAGCAGCCCGCTTGAGGGGATGATAGGGGCTTCATAGCGGGTAGTTGATAGCTGGTAGCTATGAGCTACGACCTATGAGCTTTAACTCCTTACGCGGAGGGTGCCTTTGTCAGTCGATTTCAAACTCTACCTGATTACCGACCGCAAGCAGACGAAACTGCCGCTTCCTGAAGCCGTGCGGCTCGCTCTCCAGGGCGGCGTACGGGCGATCCAGCTCAGGGAGAAGGGCCTGCAGGTCCGGGAGCTTCTTGCGCTTGCATTTGAAATTCGGACCATCACCCGGGAGTTCGGGGCGAAGCTGTTCATCAACGACCGCGTTGATGTTGCCGTCGCAATAGACGCGGACGGCGTTCACCTTGGTCACGAGAGCATGCCGGTCTCCGCCGTGCGTAAGATCGTCGGCAGGGACATGATGATCGGCGTCTCGACGCATACTGTGTATGAAGCGCGGGACGCAGAGGCAGGCGGCGCGGACTTCATTACCTTCGGACCGATATTCGAGACGCCGTCGAAAAAAACATATGGCCTTCCGGTTGGAAGCGAGGCGCTCAAGACCGTGAAAACGCATATCCGCATACCGGTCTTTGGACTCGGCGGGATCAGAACCGGAAATCTTTCCGAAGTCCTGCAGGCAGGGGCCGACGGCGTGGCAATGATCTCGGCGATCCTTGCAACGGACGACATACGACAAGCGTCGAAAGACGTTATCAATTTCATTGACCGACCTGAGAGCACAAAGAGGTAGAGCATGACACAGATTCTTGAAGCACGAAAAGGTAATATCACTCCCGAGATGGAGGCAGTGGCGAGATCCGAAGGAGTGAGCCTCATGCACATTGTCGACGGCGTGGCGAACGGGACCATCGTGATTACGCGAAACGCGCTGCATACGTCGATTGCCCCGCTCGGCATCGGCAAGGGGCTCCGGACAAAGATCAACGCCAACATCGGCACGTCGAAGGACCGGATGTCCATTGACGATGAGATCGAAAAGCTCAAAGTCGCCGTGTCCGCCGGCGCCGACGCAGTCATGGACCTTTCGACCGGCGGGCCGATCATCGAGATCCGAAAGCAGATTCTCAGGCATTCGACGGTTGCCATCGGCACGGTCCCGATCTATCAGGCCGCGGTCGAGACCGTGGAACAGGGGAAATCAATCGTCCAGATGGATCCTGACCTCCTGTTCCGCGTTATCGAGCAGCAGGCGGAAGAGGGTGTGGATTTCGTGACCGTACACTGTGGAGTGACCCTGTCGAGCGTGGAGCGCTTGAAACGCCAGGGCCGGATTATGGACGTGGTGAGCCGCGGCGGCGCGTTCCATCTTGAGTGGATCATCTCTAACGAACAGGAGAACCCGCTCTATACCCAGTATGACCGTCTGATCGAGATCTGCAAGAAATACGACATGACCCTTTCTCTCGGCGACGGCATGAGGCCCGGCTGTCTTGCCGATGCAACGGATCGCGCCCAGATCGAAGAGTTGATTACGCTCGGCGAGCTTCGTGACCTTGCGGTTGAAGCAGGAGTGCAGGTTATGATCGAAGGCCCCGGCCATGTGCCGATCAACCAGGTTGAGACGAACATGAAGATTCAGAAGGAGCTTTGCAAAGGAGCGCCGTTCTACGTGCTCGGGCCGCTCGTGACCGACGTTGCGCCGGGCTACGATCATATCACCTCGGCCATCGGCGGCGCGATCGCGGGCGCGGCAGGGGCGGACTTTCTCTGCTATGTCACTCCTTCTGAACACTTGCGCCTCCCGGACCTTGAAGACGTGCGTGAAGGCGTTATGGCGTCCCGTATCGCGGCCCATGCGGCGGACATCGCAAAAGGCGTGAAGGGCGCGATGGAATGGGACAAGGAAATGGCCCGGCGCCGCAAGGCCCTCGACTGGAAAGGCCAGATCGAGCTTTCGATAAATCCGGAACGGGCCCGAAAACTGCGCGAGTCGAGCACGCCGAAGGAATCGGACGTCTGCACCATGTGCGGAGAGTTCTGCTCCATGAAGGGCGTTAGTCAGTATTTGAAAAAGAAGTAAAGAGAAGTAATGCGTAAAACCACCCTCCCTTAATCCCTCCCATCAAGGGAGGGAAAACACCCTCGCCCCTTGCGGGAGAGGGCTAGGGTGAGGGGAAGATTGCGGAGGGCGGAATGCGGTTTCAGTCAAAAAACATATCTTTGATCATCATACTTCTCTGTTTGCCTTTTCTGGCGTTCGCGGAGACGAGGCAGCAGCCGGAGCTTGTGATTGAGCCGAAACAGATCGGTCCCGGCGATATCATGGTAGTGACCTTGAGGAATGCCGAGGGGCCGGTCGAAGGTGCTTTTAACGGTAGAAAAATCCATTTCAATCCGATTAAAAAAAATTATAAAGCCGTCGTAGGCATTGATCTGTTGCTGGAGCCGGGAACGTATGAACTCGAAGCCAAGAGCAACGGGGCCTCGGTTCAGCGCACCGTCAAAGTGTCGAAAAAGAGATATCCTCTCCAGCGTCTTACCCTGCCGGAAGGCATGGTGGTCCTTTCGCCTGAGAACGAAGCACGTGTGGAGCGGGAACAGAAAAAGAACGCGGCTATCTGGCCCGTGGATTCCCCCCTTCTCTGGAGCGGAAACTTCGTCAATCCGTTGCCGGGGAAGAAGGTCGGCACTCCGTTTGGAGTTCGGAGGATCATCAATAAAATTCCGAAGAGTTCTCATTCTGGCGTGGATATCTCCGCCGGCGAGGGAGAGCCCGTGCATGCGCCGAACGACGGCGTTGTCGTGCTTGTGGACACGCAGTTTTATTCAGGAAACAGCATTGTCCTGGACCACGGGCAGGGCATATACACCATGTTCTTCCATCTCTCAAAAAGCAACGTCCGTTACGGCCAGGCAGTCGTGAAGGACGAAGTGATCGGCCTTGTGGGCGCCACGGGCCGCGCTTCCGGTCCGCACCTGCACTGGGGTGTGCGTGTGCAGGGCGCCCGCGTTGATCCGATAGAGTTGATTCAGTTGAAGCTGGAATGAAAGGGCAGGGTCCGGGGGCCAGGGGTCAAAGGGCAGGGTCAAGGGGCCAGGGTCCGGTGAAGGCTTAAACCGGTACTATCAATCATTCGTGTTAATTCGTGGCTCATGAAAAAAATCCTTTCCATAGCCGGTTCCGATCCTTCGGGTGGCGCAGGCATCCAGGTTGATCTCAAGACCATTCAGGCGCTCGGCGCTTTCGGCATGGCCGTACCTGCGGCACTCACGTCGCAAAACAGCCGGGGTGTTTCCGGCGTGTATCCGGTTCCATCTAAAGTCCTGTCCTCGCAACTCGAAACGCTGCTTTCGGACATCAGGCCCGATGCTATCAAGACCGGGATGTTGCTCACCAAGCAGACGGTGGAGGTCGTGGCAAAGGCGGTCGCTGCTTATAAGATCAAAAACCTCGTCATCGATCCCGTGGTCCGTGCAAGCTCCGGACGTGTTCTGCTGCAGCCAGAGGCGGTCCGGTCCCTCAAGAAGCATCTTTTCCCCCTAGCTCTCATCGTGACGCCGAATATCCCCGAGGCCGAACTGCTCGCCGGCTTCTCGATCAAGACCGAAACCGATATGGATTTCGCCGCCGGGAAGCTTCTCGATATGGGGCCGTCCTTCGTCCTCATC
>JBGPUS010000272.1:0-3755 GCA_041491325.1 Nitrospirota bacterium
CGGGAAGTGGGCAGAAGGAAACTTGATCGCGAAAGCCGGGAAGTTGATACACTGTATGGAACAATCAGGGTCAAGATCAGCAAGCAGGGCAAGGAGATACTCAGTGTTACGCCGGAGTATGAAGACTGCCGGAAAGTCGCGGAAGAACAGCGCGTGCCGCTCAAGACGGTAATGGAAGAGACAAAAATAATATTTTTGAGAGGCAGATCATGAGAACTCTTCGTATTTCCATGGCCCAGATCAACCCCGTCGTGGGCGACCTTGAGGGCAACCGGGACAAGATCGTCGAATACATCGACCGCGCGCGAAAACTGGGCGCCGACCTCATCGCCTTCACCGAGTTGGCCATAACGGGCTATCCTCCCGAGGACCTTTTGCTCAAGCCCCAATTCGTCAAAAATAATCTGCGAACGCTCAAGGAGATCACCAAGGCGACGCGAGGGATCACTGCGATCGTCGGGTTTGTGGACGTGAACGAGCACATCTTCGACGCCGCGGCAATCATGAGCAATGGAAAACTCGCGCACGTCTACCACAAGATGCTGCTGCCCAATTACGGCGTCTTTGACGAATACCGATACTTCAAGCAGGGCAAACGCTACCCCGTCATTACCGTCAAGGGCATAAATCTGGGCGTCAACATCTGCGAAGACATTTGGTACGCCGACGGCCCCGCGCGAATCCAGGCCTTGGCGGGGGCCGAACTCATCGTGGCCATCAACGCTTCGCCCTATCACAAAGGCAAAGGCAAAGAACGCCTGAAGATGCTCGCTTCCCGCGCGAAGGAAAATAACGTTGCCGTGGTCTATTCGAACACCGTCGGCGGGCAGGACGAACTGGTCTTCGATGGCCACAGCATGATCATTGATTCCAAAGGCAAACTGCTTGCCGCCGGCAAACAATTTACCGAAGACCTGATCACCTGCGATATCAGACTCCCCGGACCCGCCCGTCGCGGCGCGAACTTGACCTCCGAGCAGATTCTCGACGAACACAGGGATTTTATCGACTCCATTGTGATATCGGACAGGCCCTCCGGAAAGAAGAAGCCGCTGCCCCTGTCCCACATCGTGAAACCCTACGGCATGACCGAAGAAGTGTACCAAGCACTCGTGCTCGGCACACGGGATTATGTCCGGAAGACCGGTTTCAAAGCCGTGGTGATCGGGCTCTCGGGAGGCATCGACTCGTCCCTGGTGGCCGCTATTGCGGTCGAGGCCGTCGGGAAAGAGAACGTGTTCGGCGTCTTTATGCCTTCTCCCTACAGCTCGGATGAGAGCTGCGAGGACGCCTCTCTGCTGGCGCGGCACCTCGGCGTAAAAATGCTGACCATCCCGATCCATCAGGCCTTCAACGCATACCTCAACACCTTGCGCGCGACGTTCGCGCACACTAAGTCCGACGTTACCGAAGAGAACCTCCAGGCCCGGATCAGGGGTAACATCCTCATGGCCCTCTCCAACAAGTTCGGCTGGCTCGTTCTTACCACCGGCAATAAAAGCGAGATGTCCACCGGCTATGCCACGCTGTACGGCGACATGGCAGGCGGCTTTGCCGTGATCAAGGATGTGCCGAAGACCATGGTCTATGACTTGTCGAAGCATGTGAACCGCATCGCGGGAAAGACCATCATCCCGAAACGCGTTCTCACGAAAGCCCCGACTGCTGAGCTCCGTCCGAACCAGAAAGACAGCGACTCGCTCCCGGTCTATCCGATGCTTGATCCGATCCTCAAAGCGTATGTCGAGGACGACAAGGAATTCGACCAGATGCTCAAGATGGGTTTTGACCGGAAGATCGTCGAGCGCGTGATCCGGCTCGTTGACTCAAGCGAGTACAAACGCCGCCAGGCCCCTCCCGGCGTCAAGATCACGCCCCGGGGTCTGGGCAAGGACAGACGGTTCCCGATAACGAACAGGTATAAAAGCTATTGAACAGCAGGAACCAGGGTACAGTAGCCAGGGGCCAGTGAAAAACAGTGACATGTTACCCTTGACCCTGAACCCTGAACCCTGAACCCTGAACCTTGAACCTTGAACCCTGAACCCTATGCCCACCGGTATTCTCTACATAGTCTCCACCCCCATCGGAAACCTGGAGGACATCACCCTTCGGGCCATCCGTGTGCTGAAGGAAGTGGGCCTCATCGCCGCTGAAGACACACGCCATACCAGAAACCTCCTGAACAAGTTTGAGATTGACACTCCGCTCACCAGCTACCATGACCACAACAAGGAGGATAAAGCGCCGGTGCTTGTCGCGCAAATCCTCGAAGGCAAAAGCGTGGCACTCGTGTCCGATGCGGGAACGCCCGGCATATCCGACCCGGGCTACTTCCTGATCAATCTCGCCATAGACCAAAAAATACCCGTGGTCCCGATCCCCGGCGCAACCGCCGCCATTGCCGCTCTTTCCATATCCGGTCTGCCCACGGACAGTTTTGTGTTCGAAGGGTTTCTTCCATCGAAACACGGCGCTCGTCTGAAACGCTTGCAGGAACTTTCAAAAGAAGAGCGGACCATCATCTTCTATGAAGCGCCGCACAAAATTCTCAAGGCTGTAGAAGAAATGATCGAGGTTTTCGGCGAGCGTCGGGCTGTTATTACGCGCGAACTGACCAAGATCCACGAAGAGGCCGTTCGAGGGACACTCTCGGAGATTCTCAAACACTTACAGGCAGGTTCAATCAAAGGCGAGTTCACAATCATTATGCGCGGTTACTCGGCGGAACCGCTGAAGCAGGATATTGATACTGCGGAATATCTCAAGAATTTGATGCTCCACCGAGGCTTATCGAAAAAAGATGCAATCGCCGCTGCCGCGGAAGAGCTTGGCGTTCCGAAAAAGGAAGTGTATAAGGAGAGTCTGAAGATATAACCTCCTTTCGGCATTTTTTTGTTCATGCCTATAGTTTTACACTCCGGTGGGAAGAGATAAAACCCCTTGTTGAAGATCGTCGATACGCTGGAAACGCTTAAGGCCTCGGTTATTGAGTATAATGAGAGCTTGAATTGAAGTTGAGTGAATTTTCTTTGCAAAGCCCGACGCTCTTACCGAGAACCTGTTGGGCAAGGCGAGTCATTTCCCCCAACCTACGCGGCTATTTGACTCAAGCGACCAAGGGGTACGTTGCAATGGTCGTTTACCGACAAACAGCGTAAACTATTTTTAGCTTGATTACGAAATGACACCAACACCAACATCATCACATTTACCTGCCGCAAGGACGCGCCTAAACGACGGCTGCGAGTACCGCGAACAACTCGGTCCTGATGCCGACGGCAGGACGTTGCTGGCGTATCTCAGCCGACGCTATGATCACTCTTCCTCGGCGGAGTGGGCGGAACGCATTGCATCCGGCAGCGTGCTTGTCGATTCCCTGCCAACGCTTTCCGAAAACGTCTTGCAGTGCGGCAGCGAACTTGTGTGGCAGCGGCCGCCGTGGATCGAGCCGGAAGCGCCCGCGTCATTTTCCATCGTGTACGAAGATGAAGACCTGCTTGGGGTTGCCAAGCCGGCCGGGTTGCCGACGCTTCCCGGCGCTAATTTCCTGAAAACTACGCTCCTGTACCTGGTGCGCGCTTATGCGCCCGATGCGGCCCCGCTTCATCGCTTGGGGAGGTGGACTTCGGGCCTGGTGTTGTGCGCCCGAAATCATCATAGCCGGGTTGAATTGATGCGACAGTGGTCAGCGAACACAGTAGGGAAACGCTACCGCGCGCTTGCCGACGGGCTTCCTGATTGGGATGAGCTGA
>JBGPUS010000273.1:0-3745 GCA_041491325.1 Nitrospirota bacterium
AGCACCGGTTCCTCGGCAGCAGGGAGCAGGTGCGAAGGTACGCTTCGCAGACGGCGCTGGACATGGTGAGGCGGTATCTGATTGGGTGAATATGGAGCGAGCCGACCCCCGGCTTCAATCATGCTGGGGCAGGCTTATCGGCGTAGAGCAAATAGGTAACGGCAACATGGTTGCCTTGGTCCAAAAAT
The DNA here is from genome assembly GCA_041491325.1 of Nitrospirota bacterium. Taxonomy (GTDB): domain Bacteria; phylum Nitrospirota; class UBA9217; order UBA9217; family UBA9217; genus JBAZLV01. The sequence continues at coordinate 189 of JBGPUS010000273.1, forward strand.
GAGACTTTTTATCGCGATAGAAATCCCCGACGATATTAAAAAGGGATTAGCCGAGGCCCAGAGCAAGCTCAAGGGCGCGGGCGTGGATGCGAGTTGGACCCGGCCCGAGGGCATCCATCTGACCCTGAAATTTCTGGGCGAGGTCCCGGAAGCACGAGTGACGGAGATTATGACCGCGCTTACCGAGGCTATAAAAAGCACGGGCGGTTTCCGGATCGAGGTAGCCGGAGCGGGCGCGTTTCCTCATACCAGGAACCCGCGTGTTGTCTGGGCCGGTATCTCGGGCGACACGGATAGACTCGTAGCGCTTCAAGCATCTGTTGAGGAGGCAATGGTTAAAACGGGCTTCGAGCGGGAAGACCGCAGGTTCAGCCCTCACCTTACCCTTGCGCGGGTCAAATATCTCCGGGCGAGGGACAATTGGCAGAAGGCCCTGGACGGCGTCAAGGACTTAAAGCTTCCTTCGTTTGATGCGGACCACGTGAGTCTGATTAAGAGCGAGCTTAAGCCTTCTGGCGCGGTGTACACGGAGCTCGGGAAAATCAATCTGAAATAAATCGAGAAATGAGGGATGAGGGATGAGAAAGCGGTTATCCATCACCCCTCATAATTGATGAAACCGTAAGAAGTCAAGATTTGCCACAGAGCACACAGAGCGCACAGAGGTAAGAAGTTAAAAAAATCTAAAGTCTTTCTCTGAGTCCTCTGTGACCTCGGTGGCTAAAAAGACTTTTTCAAATGCATCATAATTACTAATGCGGCGAAAGGAGACGAGAAATGGCAGATAAAGAGAAATTAAAGGCATTGGAGCTGGCGGTTGGCCAGATCGAAAAACAGTTCGGCAAGGGGTCCATCATGCGTTTGGGCAGGGAGGAGGTTCCTGCCGGGATCCCCGCGATTTCCACCGGCTCCCTGGGCCTCGACATTGCCCTGGGCGTGGGCGGCGTGCCGCGCGGAAGGATCATCGAGATATACGGTCCGGAGTCTTCAGGCAAGACTACGCTTGCCCTCCACGTCATCGCTGAAGCACAGAAAGCGGGCGGCCAGGCGGCCTTTATCGACGCGGAGCATGCGCTGGATGTCGTGTATGCGCGCAAACTCGGCGTCAGGACCGACGATCTCCTTATCTCCCAACCGGACACGGGTGAGCAGGCGCTTGAGATCACCGAGACCCTCGTCCGGAGCGGCGCTATTGATGTGATCATCGTTGACTCCGTGGCCGCGCTTACGCCTCGTGCGGAGATCGAGGGGGAGATGGGCGATGCGCATATGGGACTCCAGGCCCGCCTCATGAGCCAGGCGCTTCGCAAACTTACCGGCGCCATCAGCAAGTCCAATACGACGCTCATTTTCATCAACCAGATCCGCATGAAAATCGGCGTGATGTTCGGCAACCCCGAGACCACGACGGGCGGCAACGCCCTTAAGTTTTACGCTTCCGTTCGCCTGGATATCCGCAGGATCTCGGCCATCAAGGAAGGCGAGGAAGTGACGGGAGGCAGGGTGAAGGTCAAAGTCGTGAAGAACAAGATCGCGCCGCCGTTTCGCGCCGCCGAATTTGATATAATGTTTAATGAGGGGATTTCCAAGCTCGGCGAGATCATCGACATGGGTGCGGATCAGAATATCGTGGAAAAAAGCGGGGCATGGTTTTCGTACAACGGCACGAGGATCGGGCAGGGCCGTGAGAATGTGAAGCAGTTTCTGCGAGAGCATGCGGACATGGCTGCTGAGATCGAACTCAGGGTGCGGCAGGCCGCCGGGCTCCCGGTTGAGGGCGTTCAGGCCACGGCAGGGCCGGCGAAAGAGATCCCCGTATCCGATGGAGCAGCTGACTCCGTCCCTGCAGTCGGGCCGACGGTAAAAACATCAAAAAGTCGCAAGAACGACAAGCACGTGGAGGTTTAAATGAACCTGAATGACTTACTGAAAATTACATTCGAGAAGCGGGCCTCGGACCTGCACGTCAAAGTGGGCGTCCCTCCGATCCTGAGGATCGACGGCAGACTCGTACCGCTCGACACTGAGAAACGCACGACGCAGGAGGATGCGCTCGCCGTGGCCATGGGCATTATGAACCCGACCCAAAAGAACAAATTTAAGGAACGAAACGAGCTCGACATGGCCTATGCCGTGCCCGGGTTGGGACGTTTCCGGGTGAACGTGTTTCAGCAGCGCGGGAGCGTGGGCATGGTGTTTCGCCAGGTTCCCGCCAAGATTCTTACGTTCGAGGAACTCATGCTGCCGGCCGTGCTCCAGAAGGTGGCGAACGAACAACGCGGCCTTATTCTGGTGACCGGGACAACAGGGAGCGGCAAATCCACGACCCTTGCGGCCATGATCGATTATATCAACACGGCGCGAACTGCCAACATCGTCACGATCGAGGACCCCATCGAGTTTCTTCACCGCGACAAAAAAAGCATCGTGAACCAGCGCGAGATAGGCTCGGACACGTTCAATTTCACCGACGCGCTGCGGAGCGCCCTGCGCCAGGACCCGGACGTGATACTCGTCGGTGAAATGCGCGACTTTGAAACCATATCAACGGCGCTAACCGCTGCGGAGACCGGCCACCTGGTGCTCTCCACTCTGCACACCCTGGATGCGACGGAGACCATCAACCGCATCATCACGGTCTTCCCGCCTTATCAACAGAAACAGGTTAGAATGCAACTGGCGTCGGTGATCAAGGGCATTGTTTCGCAGCGGCTCGTGGCCAAGGCGGACGGCTCCGGCCGGGTGCCCGCGGCGGAAGTCATGCTCGGCACTCTCTCCATTCGCGAGGCCATCATCGACGAGACCAAAACGCGCACAATACCGTCGATCATCTCTGCCGGACAACTGCACTACGGGATGCAGACTTTCGACCAGTCCCTTCTTATGCTGTACAAAAAAGGACTGATTACGTATGAAGAAGCGCTCCTGACGGCAAGCAACCCGGATGACTTCGCCTTGAAGGTCAAGGGCATCCAGTCGACGAGCGACCTGGCGGCGGAAGAGGACGAGCGCAGAAAACCCGGCATACGAGGAACGATCGGGGGGGCAAAACCCGCAGTTGCGCCGAAGCCTGCTCCTGCTCCGCAAGGCGAAGCGCGGGAGTACAAGGCGCCTTCGACGGACAGCGATTTTAAGATTGATCGGTTTGGGGACAAGTAACTGAGTTCAGCGAGCGAAATTACAGGGTCCGGGGGCCATGGTTCAGGGTCCGGGCAAAAAGAACTGACGAGGGCCAAAAATACAACCTACCGTTTTCTCGCCATCCGGCCGCGAAGCAGGGCGGAACTTGAAAAGAAGCTCCTCGACAAGGAGTTTTCTCCATCAGTGATCGAGACCGTGATGGATCATCTCTTCCGGCTCGGTTACGTCGACGACAAAAAATTCGCCTGCCAGTGGGCGGCAAGCAGGGCATGGCTTCAGGGCTACGGAAGGCGCCGGATCGAGCAGGAACTGAGACTGAAGGGCGTTAATCGGGAAACCATTCACGATGCGCTTGCAGAAACAGTCCCACTTGAGGGCGAGCGTGAAACGGCGCGCACGGTTGCGGAGAAGAAGCT
>JBGPUS010000274.1:0-3744 GCA_041491325.1 Nitrospirota bacterium
GCGAATTTTACCTTGAGCCGGGCGCTTTCCTCGAATATTTTTTGTATCGTATCTTTCATTGTTTTCCCCGCATATCGGAGTGTGAGACGACGATTATTATATGGCAAGAACGACAAATGTCAAGGCAAAAAGGCGTGATCAGGAAATCGCGTATGCGGAGTAGGCAATCCAGTTTGAAGCGAAGATCGAGGGCTAATTTGATTAACCCGAATCGGGCCGAACTTTAACCCTAGCGCGAAGAAACCAAGCGCGCTCCTCACCGGCTCCGGGTTTTACGGCTGCGGCCCCTCGGACCCGTTGCAGGCCACGAGATTTTCCAGCTTCGTAATCGACGAGGGCTGTCCGAGAACGATGAGCGTGTCCTTGGAGTCAAGCAAACTCGTCGAAACAGGGTTGAAGACCATTTGGCCGCTGGTTTTTTTAATGCCGACGATGATCACTCCCGTGTCTCTGCGCAGACCGGCTTCCAGCAGGTTCTTACCGATGAACGGAGACCGTTCCGGGATGCAAATTTCCTCCATTTGCAGATCCATGTGCCCTCGGCCCGTGGCGATCTCGATAAAATCCACAACGTTCGGCCGCAGGATGGCCTGGGCCATGCGGGTCCCGCCGATATGATACGGCGACACGACTTTGTTCGCGCCGGCGCGCTTCAGTTTGAGATCGGAGCCCGCCTCGCTGGAGCGGGCGAGAATGAAGAGGTTCGGGTTCAGGCCCCGCGCGGTGAGGGTTATATAAACGTTTTCCGTATCGGAGGTCACCACGGAGACGAGCCCTTTTGCCCGTTTAATACCTGCCTTGAGCAGTATTTCATCCTCCACGGCGTTGCCGCGCAAGAAGAGGATTTTTTCCTCCTCCAGTTTTTCGAGCACTGCGGGGTTGCTTTCCACGACGACGAAGGGGATGGGCTTTGCGGCGAATTCTCTGCAGATGAGCATCCCGATCCTCCCGCAGCCGCAGACAATATAGTGGTCTTTTAACCCGTCGATCGCTTTTTCCAATTTTTTCCTCCCGAGAAAACGCAGGACCTGGCCCTCGAACATGATCTGGGCGACCTTGCCCACGGTAAAGCCGAGGATGGTCACGCCTGATATGATCAGCGCGATGGTAAAGACACGACCGCGGCTACTCAGATGGTGAACTTCCTCGAACCCCACGCCGGCGATCGTGATGATGGTCATATAGAAGCCGTCGAGGAACGGCCATCCCTCAACGACCATAAACCCCGCCGTGCCGAGGGAAATGAGCAGCAGGAGCATGAGCAATGCTATCTTTAGCTGGTTTGCCGGGTTCATGGTCTGGTATCGATCTTCCGATCTTTCGCAATTTTTTGAGTTAGAGCGTCACGCGACAGGCCATTGTATCAGATTTTTTTTTACTGTCAAAGTTATATTCAGTGTATGCAGTGTCCGGCGCGCAATATAAAAATAGCAGGAGACGCGCTACGGAAATAACGCAAAGCAGGAGTGATGGGGCAAGACCGAAAACTTTATTTATTTGCTATGACAAAATATACTTGACAGCGCGGCTATTTTAGGGTACCCTCTAATACCATACACTGCTGATTGTCGATGGTCTCGCCTAAAAGGGCCAGTTTGCAAAGGACTGCTGTTGTGACCGAACATTGGAACGTCAAGAAAATAAGCGACCTTATATTCATGATTATGCCGCGCTCCTGCCCCTCAGACCGGCCCGAGGCCTGCGATAGCTGCGAGCACGCAACCGTCGAGTATAAATCAAAAATGCGTTCGTGGCAGTCTGTTGTTGAAATAGGCTATGTTTCGTGCATCTATTCCCCGGAAGAGCCGAAGCCCGTCGGCTTGTCCGTCTGATTTTCTTAAAAACACGCCTCCCCAAGACCCACACCCGTTTAATCTAACCGACATTTTGCGACAAAAAAACAGTCTTTTTGCTCTCTTGACAAAAAGAAAGTGAGATGATACAGTTGTTCTCATAATATTTCTGTTTATAATTTAATATTTCCTTTGCTCAGAGCAAACTTCGGGAAACCGGGGGGCGCAGAGCCACGAAGCTAAATAAAACGGTGACGTCACGGCTTTTTCACCCGCGGGGTATCTTCACGAGAAGCTCCCGCTGTTTTATACGCTAGTCGAGCCGCCAAAGAATAGACGTACTGAATCTTAGGCGGCTTTTTTATCGCCGCTTTTTGGACAATTCGACATCCGGGAGGACAACGTTATGAATCACGCAAAAAGCATTTTGATCATTGTAGTGGCGCTCGTGCTGGGAGGGTGCGCTCCTAAAATATACGGAACGGTCCAACTTCTGGATGCCCGCCAGCAGCCGATCCCCCCTGCCCAGGAAAGTCCGCAGGGGACCGTAGTGAATATGATAAACACCACAACGCAGCTGGAGAAGGCATCCCAGGCCGTGACGGTCGATGCCGAGGGAAAATTTGAATCCCTCAAGGACTACATCATCCCCGGCACCTACAAGGTTGAGGCGACCCGGATCGGCTTCGCCACGGAAACGCAGACCGTTGAGGTCGGCAAGTTCAGCGGTGTTAAAGTAGAATTAAAACTCAAGAAAATATCGGAAGGGAAGCGGAAAAGCATCGAAGGATCCAAGTCGGACGAAGACAAGATTGTTAACCCCGGCGAAGTAAATATTCAGCCGCCGACCATGTAGGTCAATATTAAACATCGAATATACAAGAATTAATCAGCTCTCTTGAGGAGGCCTCTTATGATGAAGCGCGTTGTATGGTCAGCTCTTATTGTCTGCGCGTCCGCCCTGCTTTTCGGCTGCGCGGGCGAAAATCTCGAACTCCAGGTGACTGCACGCATGGACGGAAAAACCGCCGCGCAGGCGCAGGTAAAGGTGGACGGCAAGGAGATCGGCCTTACCGACGCGAACGGCGGCTTTTCCAAGATCATTAAAAAGAAGCCGGGCGCCGATGTAGAAGTTCTCGTCGCCAAAGACATGCCCGGTTATCGCATCAAGCCCTGGAAGGGGACGTTCCTCATGAAACTGCCCAAGTCGGGCGCCATGGACAAGTATGCGTTCGACGCCAATCTTGAAGCGACACGGTACATCACGGTCGTCGTTGCTGAAAAGGGCGCGCCTGTTCCGGAGGCGGTCATAAACGCATCGGGTAAGGACGTAGGCAAGACCGACGCAAAAGGCGAGTTCGTTTATGAGTATAAGGATTTGCCGAAAACGGGCGCAGACATCATGGTGACGAAATCCGGCTATGCGCCGTGGCGTAAAACAACCGTGGTGGAGCCGGGCCAGAAGCTTGATGTCGCGCTCACCAAGCGCGTGATCGTCACGATCAGTGCACTTACCGAAGAATACGGCCAGGCCGGCGGCATTCCGGGCGTGGCGGTAACCGTTGATAAGAAACAGGCCGGCAAGACCGACGGCAAGGGCGTCTTTACCTATACCTACAACGGCGAACCGGGCAAGAAGGCTCAAATAACGCTTTCCGCGCCCGGCTACATTCCCTCCTCGTGGAAAACGTCAGTCGTCCTCGAAGGCGAAGTTTCGCTGCACCGTTATTTCTATCCCACGACGCCGAAACCGATCAGGGCAGGCATCTACCGTTTCGTGAGCAACACGCCCGGAACGGACCTCAAGGATGTTCTGGCCCAGACCGAGAAGTTCGTGGCGGCCCAGATCTTCAGAAACGCGTGCTTCCGCGAAGTGCCGAGCAAGACGCTCCAGGACGAGATGAAACGCGCTAAGCTGGGGATCGACAAGATCACCGTCAAGGGATGGCGC
>JBGPUS010000275.1:0-3734 GCA_041491325.1 Nitrospirota bacterium
ATGGCAAGCGTCTCAAGCGCCGGCTTCGAGAGTTTGGACGAAACCTTCACGGACCTGAACCGGCGAATCCAGACCGCATTCTCCGGCCGGGTGGCGAGTTGATAGCCGCCGGCCACTTCGGCGAGCATGATGCCTGAGCCCCTCGTATCATACTCCTGCCCAAGCGCATCCAGTTGGGCCTCGATCTGTTCCCTGGTTGCATCTTCAAAAATCCCTTTGAGCCGATCCAGGGCTATGGGATTGCCTGAAATAAAGAGCAGCGATTCTATAGCCGATTTCAATTGCCGGTCTTCCATCGCATGAGAGTCACGGTCCGGCTCCGGTTGCCCGGACAGGTCTTCAACCGTTTTTTGTAGATGCTCGTCAGTTGCTTTCAAGTCGAGGTTTTCCACAGGCTGCCCGGGCAGCTCCTCGATCGGCGTTTGTTTCTGCTCCGCGGTTTCCGTCTCGTCGTCTTTCTTCGGCTGCTCTGTTGGATTATCAATCGACATCTGCTGTTCGTCAGGCGCTTTCAAGTCGGAGAGGTCTTCCACGGATTGCACGGGGAGCTCCTCAATTGCCTTTTCCTGAGGCTTGTCCGCTTCCACGCTATCCGGAAGTCCCCTTGGCTGCTCAAACTGATTTTCAACCGGTTTTTGTTGAGGTTCTTCCGCTGCTTTCAGTTCGTGCTCTTTTGCGGGTTGCTCTTCAGTCGGTTCTACGTGATGCTTATCCGCTTGCAGCGGGATAGTGTCTTGAGAATGCATTGACAATGCTTCCCTGGGTTTCGGTTGCGAATCTTCCAAATCGTTTCTACCTCTCCTCAATTTATTGAGTATAGCTCCGCTGATGTACCCGGTCAAATGCCGGAAAAATTTTCCAATTGTCGTAAAGATCATTTATCGGTGAAAAGCCGCAAAAGCCGGGTTCAACTCGTGGAATCTCTGTTCTTCAATAACATCCTCCTCCTCGCGGGGAAGGGTCACATCGCCGAAGGGTCGCCGAGCCGGCCTAAAGCGACTTTGGCGTTCATCTTCACGTCGATATCGGCGTTGTCCAAAAGCAGGCGAATTTTCGGCACAGCGTCCTTCACCAGCTCCGGGTTTGAGCTGCCGATATTCCCGAGCGCGGCAACGGCGTTTTTCACGGCATTCGGATTGCCGCTGTCGAGATATTGGATGAGCCGGGGCACCAGGCTTGCCGTTTCCTCTGGATAGTGCAGCCCCAGGGCGCCCAGGGCAAAGAGCACCCCGCCGCAGGTGGCTTCCTTCGAAAACTCCAAGACCTCCACGAGCTTCGGCAGGATGCCGCGTATCAGCTCCGGCGCATTGATGCCGAGCTTGCCCAACGCATGCGACGCCGCCTCGCGCTCGTCGTCATCGCCCTGTTCGAGCATCTGGGTCATGCGTGGAACCGCGTCCCTGACCAGCTCCGTATGGGCGAATCCGATGTTCCCCAGGGCATAGGCAGCTTCCTGCCGCACGAGACTCTGCTCGTGATTGAGCAAGGCCTTCAATTTCGGCGCTGCTTTCGTCGCGGAATCCTTAAAGCTGAAGCCGAGGTTGCCGACCGCGTTTGCCGCGTCGATCTTAATGAACATGTCAGGGTCGTCCAAAAGCGCGATCAGCGTGGGCAGGTGCGGCCGCGTATCGTTCGGATAATCGAAGCCCACGCGGGACAGCAGGGTCAGTGCGCCCGAGCGCACATCGCCGTTTTTCTCCGCGAGCAGCGCCACCAACTCTTTGATGAGCGAGCGGTCTTCGTAGACCGCCTTTTCGATGTCGCCGAATTTTTTCGCTTCGGCAAGCGTTTTGATATCGGTTTTCATAAGCGTCCTATTTGTCCTAATCCAGACAAGCCGGAACTAAAAAGTACAGAAAGCGTAAGTCTTTGACACTGATAACGGCGGATAAGAACCCATGAAAAATCAGGATACTTCAAAATTTTTATTAGCGTAAATCCACCTATTTTTGACACAGGGCTGATTCTTTTACGCGAACAGGTTCCCGGTGGCGGTGTCCTGGTCCTGCCGCTCCCGTACGGCCTTCATGATCCGGATTGCTCCGAACTGGTCGACCTGCACGACCTTTACGAGTCTCGTTTTGATGAGTTCGAGGAGCGCCAGGAACGTGACGATCACCTGGGACTTTGAAGCATCGTTCTCGAAAAGGTCCATGAAAAGCAGGCTGTCCGTCGTTTCGAGTCTCGCGAGGACCTGCGATATTTTTTCGGTGATCGAAACAGACTCGGCCGTGATTTCGAACCCGGCGTCAGGCGTTCGCGCCATTACGTCTTTCAGGGCCGCGAGCAGGTCGAAGAGGTGGAAGTCGAAGAGCAGGGGCTCATCGTCCGCAAGGCTGTCGGACGCGGTATCGGCAGGCCGTGTGTACACGCGCGACCACGTCTCTTCCTTGTCTTCGAGCGAGACGGCGGCCTCCTTGTAGCTTTTGTATTCGAGCAGCCTTCGGATGAGCTCGGCCTGCGGGTCTACGCCGTCGTCCTCGCTTTCGGGGTTCTCGGACGGCGGCAGCATCATCTTGGACTTGATGTGCATGAGCGTCGAAGCCATGACGAGAAATTCGCCCGCAATCTCCATGTCCAGGCTCTTCATGAGCTCGATATATTCGAGGTACTGCTGGGTTATGAGTGCGATGGGGATGGAGTAGATATCGAGTTCGTGCTTCTTGATGAGATGCAGGAGAAGGTCCATGGGACCTTCGAAGATCTCCAGTTTGATCTGGTACGACATGGGTAGTTGAGCCCCTTAGTGCATGAGCCGCGCGGGTCCGGGCCATGAAAAATATTAATATCAAAATTAGCTTTATTTGCCCGAAAAGTCAAGAGAAAACGTCGCCGGCGCGCGTCCAAACTGGTATAATAATCTCCAAGATGGAGAAGGCCATGGCGCTTACTAACGGCGTGTACACGGAAAAAGAACTCCTGCGCATGGTACGGCGATGGATGCCGCGCGAGCGCGTGCCGAAGCGCGTGTCGGTGAAGGACACCGGCGATTTTTTCCGCGTGGATTACGATGACGTGGTCGTTCTGGATGGAATTCCCTATTTTGTGCGGAACAATGAGCGCGAGGGCAGGTTCGGCCTCGACGACGAGCAGAAATTCTGGGTCAAGCGGGCGAGAAACCTCGTGAACGGCGAACTGAAAATCCTGAAATGGGTCTTCCGGGAGCGCTTTGAGGCCCGGATCGGCAAGCTCGTCTTCGAGTGCGTGCGCAGTCCTCAGAAAGAGGCGCGGATTCTCGAACTCGTGCGCGGCAGGCCGGACTTCATGCAGGGTGAGACCGTGCTCGATTCGACGGGAGGGCAGCTCCGCATTCTCGATTTCATCCACGGCAAGACGATCGCCCAGCATACGCGCGAAATGGGCGCGGACCACGAGGACTTCTTTTTTCATTACTATCCCGGCCTGCTCGACGAGTACATCCGGAGCGTCGAAGCAATACGCTTCCTGCACGAGAACGGGGAGAAGCACGGCGACCTCCGGCGCGACCACCTCATCAAGGACGACGCGACCGGCAGGTATCGCTGGATAGATTTCGACTTCAATTACCGCCACGGCGAAAGCCGCTTCGGGTATGATCTCTTCGGTCTGGGAAACGTCCTGCTCTATATCACGGGCAGAGGCGACGTCACCACGCAGTGGTTGCTTGCCCAAAACCCGGAGCTGTTGGACCGACTGACGGACGACGACGTGAGCATCGTGTTTCATAACCGCGTAGCCAACCTGAGGAAGATTTA
>JBGPUS010000276.1:0-3720 GCA_041491325.1 Nitrospirota bacterium
CTTTCCGTAAGCTCTGTGGTTAAAGTTTTCTAAGAAGTGAGGTGTGCCATGAAAAAATTTATACTCATACTCCTGGTATTTCTTGTACTAGTCTCCGGCTTGTCGTGCAGCGGCCTGATTTCTGGATCAAATACCTCCCTGGTCACAATCACGGTAGGAAGCGACCAGACAGCCTTGATCAAGGCCGTGCCGGCAACTATGGCGGCAAGAATCACGCGCTTTTTTGCAAAGTCTTTTCACACGCCTTCCGCTGTCGCAGCCATACCAGCTGTAGTCGCGACCATGCGGATCACGGTGTCGGCCCCGGACATGCAAACAATTACCCTACTTGAGCTTGTTGCGGGCCAAAGCTCGATTGCCTTCTTCCTTGAGATACCGAACGGCAAGGCACGCAATTTTCTTCTCGAAGGCAGGGATATTACTAATGCCGTTGCTTACTGGAACGAGTTTTCCCTTGACCTGAAAGGCGGACAGATTGCCCAGGCAGTGGACATGCTCTACATCGGCTCCGCCACGAGCTATCTCTTTGTGGATGTTAGCGGAAACGACGCCAACACAGGGACCAAATCGAGCCCGCTCAGAACCATTACACGTGCGTTGACCGTGGCCTCCGTGGCCGGTGGCAACACGGCAATTTTCATTGAGCCGGGAACGTATACAACGGGTGAGGGGTTCCCGCTCGGCATGGGGGTAAATAATTCACTGGTTGGATTAGGCCCGAATTTTACGACCGTAATAGATTCCGGGACATCATCTGCTGTAACCGGAACATCAGGTGTTTTAAATGGTTGCAGAATAAACACTTCGAATAATCCGGGGGCATCTATTAGTGCCAGCGCTGCCTTGACCATCATCGGCGACCTGATATCCGGAGCAACACCTATTGTTAGCTCTGTCTGTATTAGCGTGCCGTCGGGAAACCCGCGGATAGCAAAATCGACAATCACCGGATGCACAACCGGCATCAATGTAACCGGAGGAAGCCCGACCATTGAATTCAATACGATTTTAGGAAATGTTGGGGCCGGGGTCTCCATATCAAATGTCGGCGGAACGGTCACGAACAATACTATACATAACAATGCAACTGGCGTATTCGTCTCCGGCAGCACGGCCACACCAGTAATCAATTACAATAGCATTTACTGCAATACCACCTCCGACGTAAACGCTTCCGGCACGATAACTCCAATTATCGCTACTCTAAACTCCTGGGACCATGACCTCACTACAACGCCGACGGGGCCGACTACTGGCGTTGCGGGATGCCCGGCTGGCACGGATATCTGTCCCGGCACCGCGTTCACATATACTCCATTCAATGCCGCTGTACCGGGAGCCTGTTTGTAAATAGAATCGATGCGCACAGAAAGCCATAATTGTGAAGCCATTCCAGAAAACAAAAGTCATCCTCATCTTCGGGAGCGTCTGCACGCTCTGCTTCCTCTTGCTGAAGCTCTTCTCCCCCCAATTCATCGAAGAGCGGGTTGAATCCGTGCTGCTCGATTACCGTTTCCAGGTTCGTAACCTCTTACGACCGCCAGTCGCGCCCGAAGATATCGTGATCGTCGAGATCGACGAAAAGAGCCTTGAGAAATACGGCCGGTGGCCTTGGACCAGAACGCTCCAGGCGCGGCTTATCGATTCGATCATGAAGGGCAGGCCCGCTGTCCTCGGGGTTGATATCTTCTATCCCGAGCACGAAAGCAGGAAAGCGGACGCGGCTCTGAGCAAGGTCCTGCAGAAAGCAAAAGGCAGGATCGTGCTTGCGGCGGGGTTTGATACGTCGGCGGAAAAATCCGGGGAGCCTCCGGCTTTTCTTTTGGAAAATGCCCTGGTCGATATCAAGGAACAATCGCTGCTTAAAAATGCAGTCTCCGTGTCCAAGCGCACCTTATCAATTCCCTTGTTATCTTCCCGAGCAGTCCTCGGCCACGTGTACGGTCCTTCGGACATGGACGGCAAGCTGCGATGGGAATACCTTTATATTAAACACCAGGACGACATCTACCCGTCTTTTTCCCTTGTGGTTGCCGCGCTCGCGCAAAAGAAAAGTCCGGCCGATTTGGCAGTGTTTGCCGGAAGAGGCGTGAAGCTCGCGGCAACATTCATCCCTACAGACGGTTCCGGACGGCTGCGGATCGACTATTTCGGACGCGACCGAACGTTTCGCTACGTGTCCGCCACAGACGTGCTGAACAAGACATTCAGCGTCTCCGGCTTTTCCGGCAAGATCGTTTTTCTGGGAACGTCTGCCATCTCTACGTTCGATTTCGCGGTTACCCCCTTTTCCGCGCGTATGCCGGGGGTGGAAAAAAACGCGACCGTCACAGCCGATATTCTGCATAACCGATTCATCGCTTCTCTTCCTTTGTCCGCTGAACTGATCATCATCCTGGCCGCAGGCATGGGTCTCACTTTTTTGCTTCCGAACATCCGCGCCGTTTCCGGCATCAGCCTTGCCCTTGCATTCATGCTCCTATTCGCCGTTCTGAACCAGTACTTGTTCACGTACCGGGAAGTCTACGGGACTTTCTTCTATCCCTTTGCGACCATGGCGGCCGTATCCGTGTTCAGCGCCGCGTACAAATACCTGGCCGAAGAACGCTGGTCGCGCGCCTTGAAAACCATGTTCAGCCGATACGTTTCTCCAAAAATCGTGGAGCAGTTGATAGCCAACCCTGAAGCGGCCAAACTGGGCGGCATCCGCAAGGAGGTCACGGTCCTTTTTTCGGACGTGCGGGGCTTTACCTCTTTTTCCGAGCGGCGCGAACCCGAGGAAGTGGTGCAGCACCTCAACGAATACCTCCAGGAGATGACGGACATTATCTTCAAGTGGGAAGGGACGCTTGACAAGTTCGTGGGAGACGAGATCATGGCTTTCTGGGGCGCGCCCCTGGACCAGCCGAACCACGCCGAGCTCGCGGTCAAATGCGCGCTGAATATGTCGGACCGCCTGGAAGAGCTCCAGGCCAAATGGCGCGCCGAGGGCAAGGAGCCGCTGGACAACGGGATCGGGCTCAACACCGGCGAGGTCCTGATCGGAAACATCGGCTCCGCGGACAAGAAGATGGACTACACGATCATCGGCGACCACGTGAATCTCGGCGCCCGCGTCGAGACGCTTACCCGCAAGTACGATTCGCGCGTACTGATCACCGAGTTCACCATGGCAAAAGTTAAGTCCCTTATCGAGGAAGGCGTGCTCTACCGCGTGGACATGAAGGAGATGGACACGGTGAAGGTAAAAGGAAAAGAAATTCCCGTCAAGATTTTCGGAATCGCGACAAGACCCCACGACAAGTAATAGCCGACCTGCTTGTCTCCTTCCGACGCAACCACACCGGCCAATATCATATATTGACATATCATCTTTAGTGATGTATATTTGCCTCATGGGTACGCTGAAGAAAAAACCGATTCAAATGTATATTGAACCGGGACAAGACGCGGCTCTGGCGGCGCTTGCGAAAAAACGGGGCGTGTCAAAGGCCGAGCTGATCCGTGAGAGCATAGCAGGATATCTCACAGCTCTCCCGGTCGAGGAGGACCCGGCCTTCGGTCTCGTCGGGCTGGGACGGTCCCGCAAAAGCGACGTCTCGGAGCGGCACGATAAGTACCTCGCAAAGCACGCCAAGGCCGGCCGGAAATGACCTTTAGCGAGACGATTTTCGTGGATGCGGGAGCATGGTTCGCCTTGGCTGACAAGAATGACGCCAA
>JBGPUS010000277.1:0-3680 GCA_041491325.1 Nitrospirota bacterium
ATTTCAACCACCAGGGGGACGTTAATGTTTTTAGTGCATCCCCCAAAATCCACTACTTTACTTTAATTTACATTCGACTCTGTTTAAGGTCGACTAACTCATTCTTCCGTAAAGTAATCCGAATCTACTCTTCTTATTTCATATTTCGCTGTTGATGTTGTCCCCAATCCATAATCGATCATCAGTTCCGCGAGGGTTCTTCCGTCTATCAAGATCACCTTTGGATCGATGCTTTCAACGTACTTCACGGCATCATCGGAAAACCTGCCCGTTGTAATGAAAACGCCCTTCTTTGCCCTTTTACCGTGAAGTGCTCCAACAAACTTCTAAATTTCCGGGCGGCCCACAGTGCCTTCCCATCTCTTGGCCTACCGATAGATCACATCCACCCTCTCCTGTCCATACAGCAAAACGGGATATCTACGCAACAGGGAGGTAGTCGGATAGGACCAGGACTTTTATCTCTTTCATGCGTTTGAGTTTTTTATCGTTGGTGATGAAGGCATCAGCGCCGGTGTCGAGGGCTGTTGCGATCTGGACGGCATCGAGTGCGCGAAGTTCAGGATAGCCGCCTGCCTGCTTTGCGATGGCTGCGGTAATCTCCACGAGATTGAAGTTCTTCCCGTGTTCGAGAAATTCGGAGAATTTCCGCGCCAATTTCTCGTCGCCGGATTCTATCGGTTTCGGAAGGACTTCCGTCAGCGTCAAAACGGATGAATAGGCCGTGATGCGACCGGACAAGAATGAGTCGAAAACTTCTTTGGCAAGTGGTCCGAACTGCGGATGGGCCTCGATGTAGTAGATGATCGGGGCAGTGTCGATGAACAGTGAGGATACATGGCTCAGCTCGCCAGCGAGCGTCATAGACGGTCTTCCCTTAAGTGGTTCACATAGGCTTGTGCGTCTTCTCCGGACCACAACCCTTTCCCGAGGCCGTAGAGTTTCGTAAGATCAAGTTCTTTTTTCATGCCGAGCCCGGTCTTTCGGAGGTGATGGGCGAGCCGCTCGACCAGTTTGAGCTGGTCCTGCGTCGGGAGTTTTTCTATTTCTCTTTCGAGTTTGTCTATGGTAACGGTTTTAGGCATTGCAATCTCCAGATAAAAAAAGATTACTACAAACCCCTTGAAAAGGCAAGGCAAAAGAACGTCCCGAATTTCCGCAAATATAACAGTTTAAAACAACTACAACCATCCGGCGCCCTATTGCGAAAACCCGATTTTTCGCCGTACTCATCAGAACAACCGCACTTCCACTTCTTCTCCCGCCTCGATCCCGATCTTGTTGACCGGCACCACCACCGTGCCCACGGCCTTGACGAGCGTATTGATGAGTCCCGACGCGCCGAAGATCGGCCGGGCCCAGAGCCCGTCGTCTCTTTTTTCAAGGGTCACGCGCACGTGGTCTTCCCGTCCGGGACCGGACGCTATGCTTCGCGCCAGCCGCGCTTTAACCGTTCGATAGGACGATGTCCCGGAAAGCGCGGGATCGGGAAGTTCACCGGTCAGAAGGATGAGGACCGGTTTTACGAATACTTCAAAGCAGATATTGACCGCGGCCGGATGCCCCGGCAGCCCGAATACGGGCACCTGTTTTTGGCCGCCTTTATTCCGGACCAGGCCGACGATCAGCGGTTTGCCCGGCTTAATGGACACGCCATGCACCAGCACGCCCGGCGGGCCCGCGTCATTAATGACCTTTGCCGTAAGGTCCGCCGTGCCCACGGAACTGCCGCCGGTCAACAGCACAAGCGAGCAGTCGCTGATCGATGCGTCGAGCGTCTGTCGCAATTGGCCGTATTCATCAGGAATGATGCCTTTCTTGACGGGAATTCCGCCGTACTGGATGACGAACCCTTCTAAATTATACGAGTTGCTGTCGCGGATCTTGCCCGGCGCCGGAATACTGTCCGCGGGCGCGATCTCGTTTCCGGTCGAAATAATCGCGACCTTCGGTTTTTCAAAAACCTTGATGCGCGTAATGCCGATGCCCGCGAGCGCCGCCATGTCCTGTGGCCGCAGCCGGTGCCCCGGGGAAAGAATGACCTCGCCCTTTTTAATGTCGTCGCCCGCCTGAATAACATTCTCAAGGGCCGCTACCGGCTTTACCACCTCGATGCTGGTCTGGTCGATTTGCTGGACGTGCTCGAACATTACCACCGCATCGGCCCCTTCGGGCAGGGCGCCGCCCGTGGCGATCTTCATGGCCTGTCCTTTGGACACCGCTCGTTCCGGAACGGTCCCCATAAGAATGTCGCCGACGACGGTGAGATACGCGGCAAGGCCTTCGGTCGCGCCGAAGGTGTCCCGGCTTCTGACGGCAAACCCATCCATGGTGGATCGGGTGAACGGGGGAAGGTCTTCCAACGAGGTTATTTCTTCTGCGAGGACACGGCCCAGTGCCAGGTTGATCGAGATTTCTTCCACCGGTTGCGCCGGAAGAATAAAATTCTCTTGCAGAATCCTGAGCGCGTCTTCCCGGGATACCACACCGGACCTGCCGAGCATGTCTTTGACCGTCATGAATGCCTCACCGTGTAAACCTCAAAGCGCAAGAACCGAAATGCCAACGACCAAAAAGCAAGCTTCAAACAATTGGGGCCTTGCATTTGGGTATTATTTGAAAGTGGTGATTTGAATATTGCGATCCCGGCGAGAATTTACTTTCCCGCCGCCGTTGCCTTAAGCTTGCGCACGTAGGCCGCGGAACGCATCCCCGCTATGGCGCCCTCTCCGGCGGCGGTCACGATCTGCATTCCTCCGCAGGTGCAGTCGCCGGCGGCGAAGACCCCGTCGAGGTTCATCCGCTGGTGCCTGTCCGTGATCAAACAGCCGCGGTCGTCGGTCTGCCCGCCCGCCTGATTGATGAGCGACGAGATCGGCGTGGAACCCATGGCGATAAAAACGCCGTCGAGTGGAATTGTTTTTTCCACGCCGTCCAGGACGATCTTGACGCCGGTAACCAGCTCATCGCCGACGATCTCCTTGATCTGGGCCGGCGGCAGGATTTCGAGGTTCGCTTTCGCTTTCATGCGCGCCATCAACGTTTCCACGACGTCCGGGTTCTTGTTGGGTATCAGGGTAACCTTCGCGGCAAGCTCCGCAAGGTGGAGCGCCTCTTCCGCGGCTTCATCGTCCGAACCGATCACGACCACGTCCTTTCCCCTGAAAAACGAGCCGTCGCACGTGGCGCAGTAGGACACTCCCTTGCCGAGGAATTCCTTGGCGCCCGGCACGTCCAGCTTCTTTCGCGCCACGCCAATGGCGATGATCACGGCATAGGCCTCGTACAATTCGTCGCGGGTGCGCACGCGCTTGAGCTCGCTCTTCAGTTCGAGAACCACGACTTCCACGGGATACACGATCGTCGCGCCGAACTTCTCGGCCTGTTTTGCCATGATCTGCGTAAGGTCCATCCCGTTGATGGTTTCATAGCCGGGATAGTTCTCGACGTGCGATATCTTTGCGGTATAACCGCCCACGAAGTCTTTTTCAAGCACAACGCTTTTCTGTCCGGCCCTGCCGAGATACATCGAGGCAGTCAGACCCGCCGGCCCGGAACCGATAATGATTACATCGAAAAATTGCGCCATTCCATTCTCCTCTTCGACAAATGCCTCTCGTTTAAAAAGCTGCTTCATTTTATATGAGCGGCCGTTACAAGTCAACACCGGAAACACCGAA
>JBGPUS010000278.1:0-3668 GCA_041491325.1 Nitrospirota bacterium
ATGCCCTGAATGATCCTGCCGGGAAGCGCGCCCACATAGGTCCTGCGGTGGCCGCGGATCTCCGCCTCGTCCCGCACGCCGCCGAGCGAGATGCGGACGAATTCGCGGCCGAGCGCCCGCGCGATCGATTTTCCGAGCGAGGTTTTGCCCACGCCCGGAGGACCGACAAAACAGAGGATCGGCCCTTTCATTTTCTCCTTGAGCTTGCGGACGGCCAGGTACTCGAGTATGCGTTCCTTCACCTTTTCGAGGTCGTAGTGATCTTCCTCAAGGACTCTGTGTGCAGCTTTGAGGTCGAGGTTGTCTTTTGTCGCTTTGCTCCATGGCAGTTCCGCCAGCCATTCGATGTAGGTCCGGGTCATCGAAGCTTCTGCGGCATCGGGATGCATCCGTTCGAGCCGCCGCACCTGCTTCTCCGCCTCCTTGGCGCTCTTCTCCGGCATATTGGCGGCCTTGATCTTCTCGCGGAGTTCGCGGATGTCCTCCGAGCGATCATCCGTCTCTCCGAGTTCTCGCTGGATGGCCTTCAACTGTTCACGCAGGAAGTACTCGCGTTGCGTTTTGTCGATTTCGCCGCGCACATCCGCCTGGATCTTCTGCTGCATGGAAAGAAGTTCTATTTCCTTCCCGAGGGCTTCGTTGATACGTTTGATCCGCTGGGCAGGATCGGTAATTTCGAGGATCTCCTGCGCCTGCTCCACTTTAAGGCCCATGTTGGCGACGGCGAGGTCCGCGAGTTTTCCAGGATCGTCGACGTTTTCGATGACCACCATGATGTCCGGGAGAATCACCTTGCCGAAGGACACCAGTTTTTCGATCTGCTCCTTGACGTTCCTCATGAGCGCCTCGGTTTCGAGGTTCACTTCACCCGACACCGGAGTATCGGAAAACGTCTTGATCTCGACCTGGTAGTAAGGCTCTTTCTGGATGATTTTTACGGTCTTCGCCCTGGACATTCCCTGGACCAGTATTTTGATGCGTCCGTCCGGGAGTTTCAGCATCCGCATGATAAGCCCGACAGTGCCGACCGAATAGAGGTCGGACGGCGAGGGGTTTTCCACGTTGATGTCCTTTTGCGAGGTCAGGAAGATCATGCGGTTTCCCTCAAGCGCCACCTCGATCGCCTTGATGGACATCTCCCTGCCCACGAACAGCGGCAGCACCATGTACGGAAACACGACGATGTCCCTGATCGGCAGCAGGGGGAGCTTTTTGGGTATTTCTATGGACTGCTGGGCATCTATGCCTTTTGGTTCGGTCTTTGCCAACCTGTCCTCCTTGGGGTCGCCGAATGCGCGACCGGCCCGCTTTACAAGTTCAATTTCTTCAGATAACTCCTGAATTCTTCGCCAAACTCCCTGTTCTTAAGTCCGAATTCCACGGTGGCTTTCAAAAACCCGAGTTTGTCTCCGGCATCGTGGCGCACTCCTTGAAATTCATACGCGTAGATCGGTTGCTTTTTCATAAGCAGCCGAAGCCCGTCCGTAAGCTGTATCTCGCCGCCCTTGCCGGGTTTGGTATGTTCCAGCGCCGGGAAAATTTCCGGCGTAAGGATATAACGTCCGATGATCGCCAAATTGGAGGGGGCTTCATTCGGCGCTGGTTTCTCAACCAAGTCTTTAACCAAGTATACCCCATCTTCTATTTTTTTTGCGTCGATGATGCCGTACTGGTGCGTCTGCGATTTCGGCACCTTTTGGATGGCCAGGATCGTCACGGGGTACCGCTTATGCACATTGATCATCTGCTTGAGCACCGGGATCTCGGCATCGATAATATCGTCGCCGAGAAGGACCGCAAAGGGGTCGTCGCCCACAACCCGTTTGGCCGTCAGCACGGCGTGGCCGAGACCCAGGGCTTTCTTCTGCCTGATGTAGCAGAAGGTCACCATCTCCGCGATGCGCTGCACTTCCGACAGCAACTTGTGTTTGCCCTTGGCTTTCAGGTCCTCTTCAAGTTCAAAGGCCACGTCGAAGTGGTCCTCGATCGCCCGCTTGCCCCGGCCGGTGACCAGTACGACCTCTTCTATGCCGGAGGCCACGGCCTCTTCCACGACATACTGGATGAGCGGCTTGTCCACCAGCGCCAGCATTTCCTTGGGCGAGGCCTTCGTGGCCGGTAAAAAGCGCGTGCCCAGGCCGGCGGCAGGGAAAACCGCTTTGGTTATAGGTTTATTAACCATCATGTCCTCGAACGCATTCTAAGGAACTATAGGAAAAAAGTCAAGGAGAGACCAGTCGAAGATTATTTGGAGATCGGCAGGCTCCCCATCAGGTACTTCAGATCATCATCGTCGAACCGTAGGCCGATGCCAACGAACGGCGAGGAGCGTTTGGAATTCAAAAAATTATCGTAGCCGGCGTTCACATACAGGGTCTTGGTCGGATAGTAGTTGACCGTGGCCTTCATGTGCGTATTTTCATTGCCGGATTCCTTGCTGTTGTAGTTCCACGAGTCGAAGCTGAATTTAATCCGGTCGTCAAAAGCGAAGTAGTCGCCGCCCGCGCCGCCCGTGGATTCTATCAGGCCGAGGCGAATCGCGAGGTTCCCCCATCGCTTTGCAAACTCGACGCTGAACTTAAACTGGTCCTGGTAAGACTCGCTCACCACGGTGCTGCCGGGCGGGGTCGTCGTCGTCACAGTCCGTTTATAATTCGAGAACGGATCGTTCAGGATTTCCAAGATATAATATTGGTCGGGCCGCGGCTTGATCTCGAGCGTGGCATACGCTTTGGCTTGCGGAAACATGTACTCGTCCCGGAACCCGAGGGTCGTCTTGATCCGTTCAATGCGCGAGGTATAATCACTGATGCCTTTGGCCGCGCTGTCGATATTGTTATACATGCTGTCGTCGTTCACCAGCTTGCCGATCGTGCCCTCTCCGCGCTCGATCTTTTTCGTCGCGCTTTCAATGGAAGCCAGGGCCAGTTCCGCGCTCTTCGACGCCTCGCGCACGTTCTCCATCGTCATTTTGAGGTTATCGCGGTTTTCGCCCACCACGCCGTTGAGACTGGCGACCAGTTCATTCAACCTCATCACCAGTTCCCCCCCGTCGCTCCGAAGGGTGTGAGAAAAATCCTTGATGTTCGCGGTCGTATCCCGAAGATCGTGCAGAATATCATCCATTGACCGCTCCCCCCGCTCGGACCCGAAGACCCGGCTGAGCGATGACGTCACCTGTTTGATGTCGTCGGCAATGGAGGAGAGCTGGGTCATGAGCTTGTCCACATCGCTCGGCGATACCGTTGCCTGGACCTTCTCATTCGGCCGGTAAAAAGGAGAGTGCTCTTTCGACGAGGACTGCTGCTCGGAGCTCTTCACGGGCACGAACTCGACATACCGTTCGCCGAGGAGCCCCAGGGTCTTGATCATGGCCTGGGTCCCGCGCGGGATCTCCACTTCGGGGTCGATTCGCATGGTGATTTTAGCGTGATGGTCCTCGAGTTCCACCTTCTCAACAATACCGACCTTCACGCCGGCCATTCTCACCGCCGCCTTGGTGTCGAGCCCGGCCACTGAGTCGAAGGTCGCCTGCAGCACATACCCCTTCTCGCCGAACTGAAACTTACCTACCGCGACGGTCATGTAGAGAAGGACCACGGATCCGACAAGGACCAAAAGCCCTACCTTTGCCTCAGCGCTCAGCTTGAGCATCTCATCTCCAAAAA
>JBGPUS010000279.1:0-3666 GCA_041491325.1 Nitrospirota bacterium
CCTACTAAAGTATCATCATGTTGAAATTTCGAGGATTATTTGAACTCCGGCTCAGGCCGTCTAAAACAGGAACTCGCCGCAATTTAGGAACTCTACGCCGTTATTGACAACGCGTATGAACGTTTGGTACGATCAACAGGGAGCCTAAAACGGCAGTTGAGACCTCAGCGAGAACGCACACTGAAGGGTGCGGCTACTTTTCAAAAAAGCAAAATGTAGTTTTTTTGTAGCCGCGGGTTAAGTGCCCAGTGGCTATGAGTGCATAGCGCGAATGCAGGGTATTAGCCCGCGAAACGAGTT
Source organism: Nitrospirota bacterium (assembly GCA_041491325.1). Classification (GTDB taxonomy): domain Bacteria; phylum Nitrospirota; class UBA9217; order UBA9217; family UBA9217; genus JBAZLV01. The sequence continues at coordinate 301 of JBGPUS010000279.1, forward strand.
TTCCCAACAGTCTACCGAAGGTTTGGAGAAAAGAATGCTTATTGAAGCAAAAACAACGCTCATGAAAGACATGCAGTTTACCGGAAATGCCGCATCAGGTCACACGCTGGTCATGGACGCTGATGACGATTCAGGCGGCAAGAACGCGGGGTTCCGTCCCATGGAACTGTTGCTTGTGGGTTTCGGCGGCTGCTCGGGCATGGATGTTATTTCCCTGCTGAGAAAGAAACGGCAGGAGGTGACCGGTCTCGAAATCAATGTCCGGGGTGAAAAAACGGATGATTTCCCAAAAATATTCAGGAACGTCCACATTGAATATGTCGTGCGCGGAAAAGAGGTCGAGAAGGAAGCGGTCGAACGCTCGATAGCGCTGTCTCTGGACAAGTACTGCGCTGTCGGCGCAACGCTCGCCAAGGCCGGAACGATCACGCACAGTTACCGGATTCTGGAGGAATGAGGAGCGCCAAAAAAAGTCAATGTATCTCCTCAACCACTTTTTCCGATAGAAACATCTTGATCAGCGACTGAGATCATTTTCGTCGATGGTTTAAGATTCGGGAATAACACCTTCTTTGCCTTTGAATAATCCACATACTCGGTGGAATCGTGAGCGGCCCGGAAGCGGGCCTCTTTTCTTTCATTTTTAAATTTCGGTATTGTTTTTAGTTTCTTCGTCATGATGCAGTAATGAGAAATCACTTCCTGCCTTTTAAAGTTTCCAGTTCCTTCTTCAACGTATCGATCTGCACCTGAAGATCGATAAGCCGGTCCGCAATGGGATCGGGAATATGAATGTGGTCCATGAGGGCTTCCTCGGCGACGCGGTTGTCCTTGATCCTGACAATACGCCCGGGGATCCCGACAACCGTGGAATGGTCCGGCACGTCCTGGAGCACGACCGCGTTCGCGCCGATCTTGACGTAATCGCCGATTTTGATGGGGCCGAGCACTTTAGCTCCCGCGCCCACGACGACGTGACTCCCGAGCGTGGGATGACGCTTGCCGCGTTGCTTGCCCGTCCCGCCGAGCGTCACGCCCTGAAAAAGCGTAACGTTGTCGCCCAGCTCCGCGGTCTCGCCTATCACGACGCCCATGCCGTGGTCGATGAACAAACCGGAGCCGATGGTGGCGCCGGGGTGTATCTCGATGCCCGTGATGAATCGCGCAAACTGGGACAAGGCGCGCGGAACGAAGGGAACGCGCTTTATCCAAAGCCAGTGCGCGAGCCGGCAAAACAGCAGCGCATGAAAACCGGCGTACGTCAGGGCGACTTCCACCTTGCTCGTTGCCGCCGGGTCCATGGACAGGGCCGCCTGAAAGTCATTTTTTATTTTACGAAACGTTTCGATCATTTTTTATTAGTCAGTTAAAAATAGAAACAAAATTATTGCCACGAAGACTCAAAGACTCTAAGATAGCCATGAAATCAGCGATTATTAAACCTTAAGGTTACCCGCTCTACTTTGTGTCTTTGCCTGCGCCCAGCGGTTATGAGTGAAAGCGCGAATGCAGAGTGCGACTTCGTGGCGAGTTCTGGTTCCTCGGCTTGGCCTCATACTTTTACCTCTATTCTCTGAGCCATCCGGGAGGCACGCCGGCTCTTCTCGCTGCTTCGGGGATTACGTTCTCAACCTCGTTTTGCGCGTCGTCAATATCTTGCTGCGCTTTTTTCATTTCCTGCTCCACGCGCTCCGCTTCCGCTGGATCGGTAAGATGCCCGGACGCGGCGCTGCCTCCCCAGGCCCCCATCAGCTCAGTATGTTTTCGGTCAAGTTCCTGGTAGCGCTGTCTGGCCGTTACCAGCCGTTTTCTCGCCTCTTTCATGCGCTGCTGCCATTCCGCTTTCGCATCTTCCTGGGCCGATTCCTCGTCAACGGGAGCTGAAGGTTCGTACACGCGTTTATCTCGTTGTTCGGTTTCGTCTTTTTTAGGCGACTCTAATTTCACCGCCTTATCGCGGTATTTCTCCGGTATCGTCCCGAGGCTGTCGGTGATGTGCACCACGCCCTTGCCGTCGGTCCACTGGTACAGGTAGCTTTTCTCGGGTTCCTTTTTCTCCTTCTTTTCCTGCGCGCTGGTCTGCTCAGGGAACGCAACCGCGGCAAACAAGAGGACCGTGATCAAAATGAGGCCCGAAAAACGCATCACTACTCCTTGCTTCGAATGGAGCTCACGGCATAAGCCGCCATGCCCTCGCCCCTGCCGGCGAACCCAAGCCCTTCGGTCGTGGTGGCCTTGATATTGACCACGGACCGTTCCACCTTGACTGCGGAAGCGATATTCGCCGACATCGACTGGATGTGCGGCGCCATCTTCGGTTTTTCCGCCACGATGGTCGCGTCGATGTTGTTGACGCGGAAGCCTGCTTCATCAAGCAGCCGGTGAACGTCAGCGAGGAGCTCAAGGCTGGAGATCCCCTTGTATTTCGGGGCCGAGTCGGGGAAATGTCTGCCGAGGTCCCCCAGGCCTGCCGCGCCCAGAAGCGCGTCGCATATCGCGTGGAGCAGCACGTCCGCGTCGGAATGGCCGAGCAGTCCCTTTTCATGCGGAATGGTCACACCGCCGATCACAAGCGCCCGGCCCTCGACGAGACGATGCACGTCATATCCTGTTCCCATCCGTATCATGAACGCCTCTTGAGAATCTCTTCCGCCAGAATCAGGTCTTCGGGGGTCGTGATCTTGATGTTATCGTAGCTGCCCATGAGCACGTGCACCGTGCCGCCCGCGCGCTCCACCAGCGTTGCGTCATCCGTGCCGTACGTCCTGTTCTTGTATGATTCCTCGTAAGCGTGCCTGAGAATCTTAATTGGGAAGGTCTGGGGCGTCTGGATGGCCCAGAGCATGTTCCGCTCCAGGGTGCGGCGCACGATCCTTTTGTCGTCCACTTCCTTGATCGTGTCCTTGATCGGCACGCCGACTGCGATGCACTCGCCCTTTTTGGCGCGGTCGATGGACCCCTTTATCATCTCATTCGTCACGAAAGGCCGGACCCCGTCGTGCACCAGCACGATGGAAGAGTCCTTGCCCACCTTTTGCAGGCCGTTCGCCACAGAATCCTGCCGTTCCTTGCCGCCCACGACCAGGGTCTTGACCTTGGTGATGTGGTACTGTTCAATCACGTCGCGGAGGCACAGCTCCATGTCCTCCCCCGAAAGGATGGGGATGATCTCGTCGATCTCCGGGGCCCGCTGGAACACAAGGAGCGTATGCGCAAGCATGGGTTTGTCGCCGAGCGGCAGGAACTGCTTTGCCACGGCCTTTCCCATCCTCCTGCCCATACCGGCGGCCGGTATAAGAGCCGTCACCTTTGACATGAAGCGCCTCTAAAAAAATTCCTAAAACCCGTAAAAACAGCATTTGACAC
>JBGPUS010000280.1:0-3661 GCA_041491325.1 Nitrospirota bacterium
GCCCGGCCAGTATGATGCCGTGGTCAACCTGAACATTGGGCAAGTATTGCTGAAGGAGAAGGTCGTTTTAACGGGAGAAACCTGTAACCTGACCGCTTCGTGGAGTATGAGTGTTCTGGATAACAAGAACCAGGAGATCTTCAACAAACAGGGGACATCCCCGGTGCATAATTTCGCATGGAGCACAATGAACCCGAGCGCGACCCTGACCCTGGGGGTGAACGAACATTTGTCGGTGATCCTCGGCGAATTGGCGAAGGAATGGGGAATGACGCTTTATACCTTGAAAATACCGACCTGATGGAGGTGGAGCCATGCGAAGGCGTTTTGGCCTTTTGCTTTTACTTCTTCCTGTTGTTTTGTACGGGTGCTTCGCGACCTATAGCGCACCCACGGTTATAGCTGTTTCCGATCTGGCACCGCCGGATGGTGGTGGGGGTATTGCGGCCTCCCCTCTGTTTACCGTCGTAGCAGACCGGTTCCGTGATGATCGGTCAAGCCGCAGCATTCTCGGTCAGTACGATCGCGGCGGAAAAGGCGGATTCTTCGGCACGACCACGGTCGTGGCGGACCGCGACATCACCGAGGTGTTCGAGGATTTGGTAAAGAGGTCTTTCAATCGCAAGGGAATCGAGCAAGGGCCTTCGCCGTTCATTCTGAAGGGGTCTATTAAGCAGGTCACTGTCGGGGCATCGCCTGAATCCGAAACCCTGAGGGCGCAGACCTTTATCGAACTCACCATTGTAAATGCAAACACCGGGGCGCGTATCTGGCAGAAGTCCTTCATGGGCATGGGAACCGGGGTCGATCCCAAAACAACCCTAGCCTTCGCTTTTCAAGACATAGCCGGCGCGGTAGACCGGGATGATTCCCTTCCCGCGCTGAGACAGACCTTCCTCGCGCTCGGCGGCAAGCCGCCCAAAACGGCAGCTTACGCGCCGTTTGTTCCCCAGGCTGCCGTGATGCAGAAGCCCGTGAAATCCGATGTGGATGAACTCCCGGCAATAACTACAAAGCCAAGGAAAGACGCCTTTGCCGTCGTCATCGGCATCGAGCAATACCGCCAGCAATTGCCCCGGGCGGATTTTGCCGCGCACGATGCACGCACCGTAGCGGAATACCTTGTAAAAGTATTGGGATATCCCGAGGAGAACATCGTCACCCTCATCAACGAACATGCGACGAAGGGCGATCTGGAAAAATATTTAGAAAAGTGGCTTCCCAGCAATGCCGGGCCCGGCTCGACGGTCTTCGTCTATTATTCCGGCCACGGCGCCCCGAACCTGTCGTCCGGAGACACCTATCTCGTCCCCTATGACGGAGATCCGTCGTTCATTGATCAGACGGGCTATTCCCTCGACCGGATGTACGCGGCGCTCGGGCAGCTCGCGGCGAAAAAAGTCGTTGTCGCGCTGGACTCCTGTTTTTCAGGCGCAGGCGGCAGGTCGGTCATTCCGAGGGGGGCGCGTCCGCTGGTAATGAATCTGAAAACCGCATCCGTCCCGAAGGACATTACGGTACTGTCCGCATCGTCGGGCGAGCAGATCAGCATGTCGTATAATGAAAACGGCCACGGCCTGTTCACGTATTTTCTCCTGAAGGGCATAAAAACCAGGGACGTGGTGGGAGAGGACGGGTCGATCGACGTCGAGACGCTGTTTGCTTACGTAAAGCCGCAGGTACAGAGCATCGCGCGGAAGAACTACAACAACGAGCAGACGCCGCAACTGATCGGGCCGAAAAGATAGCGAGGACTAGTTGCGGGCGGTGAACGTTAAGGTCGCAAATTGGGGGTGGCATAATCATGAAAAGATGGTGTGATCCAAAGGCTGTAATTCCCGTGTTCAGCGTAATCATCAGCCTGCTTGCGGCTTCTATTGTGCTTACCGGGTGCCACGGTACGTTGCACAGCGCAGCTGGGGCGGGAGATATTGACAAGGTCCGCACCCTTCTTGCGCAGGGCGAGTCCGTGGAAGAAAAGAACATGGGAGGGTTTACGCCTCTCATGTATTCCGTGGAACATGCGGACGTGGTTAGATTTCTGATCGATAAGGGTGCAAATCCGGATTATAAGACCAGGGATGGGGTGGCTGCGCTGCACCTTGCCGTGGAAGCCGGATCCGTGGAGGGCGTGCGCGCTTTGCTGGAAGGAGGAGCGAGTCCGGAGGCAGGGTATGTCCAGCTCGGATTGGGCAGCAAAGGAACTCCGTTGACTATTGCCGAACAGAGAGGGTATACCAAAATAACGGTCCTTCTCCGGGATTCCATAGAAAAGAGGAAGCCCTCTGAGAAACGGGGGCCTTCACGAACAACACCGGGGCCTGCACGCGCGGCCCGTACCTCTGATGTGGACGTGCTGCCGCCTCCGCGGGTTGGCGCGAAGGTGGTGGCCGGTTACGCCATTGTTATCGGCATTGAACAATATCGGCAGCAACTGCCTGCCGCCGATTTCGCGGCTCAGGATGCCAAACTGGTTGCTGAGTACTTGACGACGGTCATTGGCTATCCGGAAGAGAATGTTATTATGCTTTTGAATGAACATGCGACAAATGTTGATTTTGTAAAATACTTTGAAAAATGGCTGCCTAACAATGTGGAAAAGGACAGCATGGTCTTCATCTATTATTCCGGCCACGGCGCGCCCGACCCGAAGAGCGGCAGCGCCTACCTCGTGCCTTATGACGGCGACCCGTCATTTATTGATGAGACAGGCTACTCTCTGAAAAGAATGTATGATGCTCTCGGGAAATTGCCAGCCAGGGAGATCGTTGTTGCCCTCGACTCCTGCTTCTCCGGCGCCGGCGGCAGATCAGTGATCGCGAAGGGCTCGCGGCCGCTCGTCATGAACCTTCAGAGCAATGTTGTATTGCCCAAGAACGTGACGGTCCTCTCCGCATCCTCCGGTGACCAGACGAGTTCGACCTATGACGAAAAGGGGCATGGTTTGTTCACCTATTTCATGCTCAAGGGTATTAAGAACGAGGATGTTACGAGACCTGATGGTTCGCTCAAGATCGATGATCTTTATAGCTACATTAAACCCCAGGTGGAGCGCATCGCCCGGAAGCAATACAACAACGAACAATCGCCGCAGTTGATAGAGCCGAAAAAATAAGCAAATTTGTGTGTATGTTGCATAGATTAAGAGATTAGCGGTTTACGGTTTTTAAAAATAGAGGCGGGTTATGAAAAGATTGGGAATGCTTATTATATTTTTATTATCATTTTTAACCGTGGGATGTGCAGGACATTACAACATCCCTCTGGTAGACGTTACGGCAACCCCACCTGACTACATTGTCCAAAAAATACCATTGAATGCAGCAATTCTTATAACCGACCAGATGGAAAATTATACGTTCACTGGACAAGCAAACGAATCATCCATTTATGGAACATATACTTTCCCCTTTGGACAAATGATCAAGAAGAATGTTTTCACTATTTTGTCTCCTGCTTTTAATAAGGTAGTTATAGTGAAAGGCAAACCGTATCCGCAAGACATTGATGTTATTATCGTCCCAAAAGTTGAAAAATTCCAGCATTGGTATGGCGGGGCAGGCGCTTTCACAGCAACGGTAGTTGCAAAAATATCCATTAAACTTGCTGTTTATGATATGAAGGGAATGCTCGTATGGGAAGGAATAATAAGTTCACCGAA
>JBGPUS010000281.1:0-3655 GCA_041491325.1 Nitrospirota bacterium
CTCGCGTTTACGTCGGACTACAAGATCCTCTCGCTTTCCTATTCCTCGGCGAGCACGAATATAGGAGGCATCTCCGTCTCCACCCCGCTTACGATCTCGTTTCTGATCACCGCGGGCATCACCGCCGCCTTGTACTGGTTTCTCATGAAGACCGATACCGGTCAGGCCATCAGGGCCACGGCACAGGACCGGGAGGCGGCAAAGCTTATGGGTATCAACGTGAAACGGATGTCCATCATCGCGTTCGGTCTGGGCACGTCCCTGGCGGGGGCCGCGGGCGCGCTGATACTTCCCACGTACTACACCTTCCCTCAAGTCGGCGGCATTTTTACGCTGAAGGCATTTGTCATCGTCGTTTTAGGCGGCATGGGAAGCATCATCGGCGCCACGCTGGGTGGAATACTCATCGGAATCGCGGAATCGGTCGGCGGAGTGTATCTCGGCGCCGGATGGAAGGAGGTCGTGGTCTACGTTCTCTTCCTGCTGGTGTTGCTCTTTAAACCGTCCGGTCTCATGGGCAAATCAAGAATGTAGCCAAGGCGCTCATAATGGAATCGAAAATCGAAAAAGTACTGGAAAAAACCGGGCTCACCTTGACCTGGCTCCTTGTCGCTGTCGCGGCTCTTGTGGGGCTTTTTTTTGTTCCGGCATATGTGGAGAGCACCTACGTTCTGCACATTATGATCCTAATTTTTTTAAGTGTCCTCATGGGATCGAGCTGGAACATTCTCGGTGGGTACACGGGACAATATTCCGTGGGCCACGCTGCCTATTTTGGCGTGGGGGCGTATACGACCCTCATGCTGATGCAGTTCCATCACATTCCCCCCTGGTACGGCGTCTGGGCGGGAATGGCGGCGGCCCTTGTCGTGGCCCTCATCATCGGTACGACGTGCTTCCGGCTTCGGGGACCGTACTTTGTCCTGGCTTCCATTGCGGTGACGGAGATTTTAAGGGTCTCCACCCTGAATTTGAAAGACCTCACGAACGGCGCGGAGGGGATCCTCGCCACGGAAATTCCGCCGCTCAGAATCGGAGGAACGCTCATCACGGATTTTCTCTCGAAGGTGCCGTTTTATTATATGGGGCTGGTTTCCGTGCTCGTCGTCATCGCCGTCACCTGGCTTGTGCAACACTCGAAGCTGGGCTATTATTTTCAGGCCATCCGTGAAGACCAGGATGCCGCGAATTCCCTGGGGATCAACCTTACCGTGTTTAAGAATACGGCCCTGGCCATTTCAGCAGTGTTTACGTCCCTCGCGGGTAGTTTGTACGCGCTGTATGTCGGCTTTATAGACCCGGCCACGGTCATGGGCCTAGAACTTTCGGTCCAGATCGTTCTTATCTGCATCATCGGCGGCATCGGGACCATCCTGGGGCCGGTTGTGGGCGCGGCCGTGCTGATCCCTCTTTCCGAAGCCCTGCGCAGTAACGTCATCACGGAGCAACTCATAAAAACGGGCTTCGTGAGCGCGCACTCGCGCACCGGCGTGTTTCTGACCGAGAACCTGGCCCATGCCCACGTCCTTATCTACGGCGTGCTCGTCGTCATCGTCATTCTCTTCATGCCCGAGGGGATCATGGGCTTCATCAAGAACCTCCTGGCGCCAGGCAGGAAGGGGCGGGGCTGATGGATATTTTAGAAATTAAACAAGTGAGCAAATTTTTCGGCGGTCTTGCCGCAAACTCCAATGTCTCCTTTTCCATGGAAGAAGGGACGATCATGGGGTTGATCGGTCCGAACGGCGCTGGTAAAACCACTTTGTTCAACTGCATCACGGGTTTTTTCCCGCCTTCCCGGGGTGAGATCCTGTTCCGGGGACGCGCCATGAACGGTCTGCGTCCCGATACGATATGCAAGCTGGGCATGGCAAGAACGTGGCAGATCGTCCGGCCGCTGGCCAAGATGAGCGTGCTCGACAACGTCATGGTCGGCGCTTTGCTGCGGACGAATTCCCTTAAAGCCGCACGAGAAGCGTCGCAGGAACAGCTCGCGGTGGTGCGGATGGATCACAAGGCAAAGCTCCTTGCCGGCGCGCTTCCGATCGGCGAGCGGAAAAAACTGGAAATGGCGCGCGTGCTTGCCACGAAGCCTTCGATGCTTCTTCTGGATGAGGTGATGGGCGGGTTGAACCCGACCGAGAGCGAAGAGCTCATCCAACTGATCCTCGGCATCAAGAAAAAAGGCGTGAGCCAGATGGTCATTGAACACCATATGAAGACGATTATGCGCATTTCAGACCGTATCGTGGTCCTCAATTCCGGCATGAAGCTGGCGGAGGGAACGCCGGAAGAAGTAGTGAACAACCAGGAGGTGGTTGACGCCTATCTCGGAGAAGCGCATGCTTAAGATAGAAAAATTGAACTTCAGCTACGGAGATCTGAAAGTTCTCTGGGACATCGACCTCAACGTCGCGGAGGGAGAAATAGTGACTGTCGTGGGAAGTAACGGCGCGGGGAAATCCACCACGCTGAAAAACATTTCACAATCGGTTAAACCTTCCTCCGGTTCTCTCACGTTCAACGGCACGGACCTTGTCACGCTGGAGCCCCACGAAGTGGTCGAGCTTGGCGTCGTCCAGGTCCCCGAGGGGAGACGAATTTTTCCCGAATTGACCGTGCGGGAAAATCTGCGAATGGGCTCGTTCATTACGAGGGCCAGAAAGAACCGCGAAGCGAACATGAAGCGCGTTTTCTCCCTGTTTCCCCGTCTCAGGGAGCGTGAGCGGCAATTGGGCGGCACCCTATCCGGCGGTGAACAGCAAATGCTTGCCATCGGCCGGGGGCTCATGGCCGAGCCTAAACTCCTCCTCTTTGACGAACCGTCGCTTGGGCTATCCCCGCTCCTGGTGAAGAACATCTTCGAGATCATCACCGAGATAAACCGCCGGGGGACGACCATCCTGCTGGTGGAGCAGAACGTCTATCAATCCCTTCGCATCGCGCACCGCGCGTACATTCTGGAAACCGGGAGAGTGGTGCTCGCCGGAAAAGGGGAAGACCTGCTTCACATGGACCACGTGAAAAAAGCCTTTCTCGGCATGTAAGAGAATGCGCGCGGTCAGTAATTCTTGACAGCATCCTTGCCGGCCCTTGCAAATAAGCGCTGATTGTTATATTCTCTCCATGCGGAAGAACACGGCAAAAAAAGAATGCACATTATCGCGATACACAGGCTCAGCGACAATAAGCAGGACCTGGTCGGCGCGCTCGCGGCTGTTCTTAAGGTGACCCCCTTCGAAGCCCTTTCGCGCTTACGCGCTCCCGGCAATGGGCCCTATGTGGTCGGCGTTCTTGCGGAGGAGGCGGAGGCGAAACGGCTTGCGGATCAACTTGGGGCCAACGGCTTCACCACCGTGACGCTGAACGACGGCGAGATCGAGGCCGAGGCGGACCAGTTGACCATACGAAGGTTTGAATTCGACGAGCAGAATCTCACGGTCGAATCAAATGACGGTAAGCGCCTTAGCAGCTCTTATCGCGCAATAGGGCTCCTCCTGCGCGGTATAGGGATCTCAAGCAGCACAACAACGGAAACATTCAAGAAACGCAAGCTGGATCTGGCGAGCGCTGTTATTTCGGGAGGCCTGAAAATAACGAAGACGACGAAGGCCGTGCGGGAGGTCACCAAGGAGGAGCTGGAGGGCTTTTTGAC
>JBGPUS010000282.1:0-3617 GCA_041491325.1 Nitrospirota bacterium
TGTTCCAGAAAAGAAAAGGCCCATGAATCACATGATTCACGGGCCTTCTATATATGGTCGGGGCGAGCCGATTTGAACGGCCGACCACTCGCACCCCAAGCGAGTACGCTACCAGGCTGCGCCACGCCCCGATTTTTTAATTAATCTTATTTCAATATTTCCAGTATCTCTCTCAGTTCTTTCTTCGCCGTTTCGATCACTGCTTCGATATCATGGTCCGCCTTGCCGTTCAATTTCTTTCTGGCCCCGGCAATGGTATATCCGTCTTTATAGAGAAGCTGTTTTATTTGGAGAATCGTGTCTAAATCGTTTTTTTTGTAGAGGCGCTGCTTGGACCCGCCCTTGTCCGGCTTTATCTGGGGGAACTCCGACTCCCAGTAACGGAGCACATGGGGTTCAAGTCCCGTCAGGCGGCTCAGCTCGCCGATACGGTAAAAAAGTTTACTCGGCTGTTGCGGTTGGGGTTTCGATGACATGCTCTTTGAAAATCATACTCGGCCTGAAGCTGACGACTTTCCTCGGCGTGATCTCGATCTCCTGGCCCGTCTTGGGATTGCGGCCTTTCCTCGAATTCTTGTTCCGGACCACGAAGTTTCCAAAGCCCGAAAGCTTGACGGTCTCTCCCTCTTTCAGGGTTTGTTTGACCATGTCCAATATCATCTCCACAAGCTCTTCCGCATCCTGCTTCGGCAGGCCGATTTTGTCGAAAACCTCAGAGATGATATCCGCCTTCGTCATAGTCCCTCCCGTACGGAGCATAATATAGAGTATAACCGCTTCAAAGTCAAGGCAAAATTGCCTTTTTGGAGCAGCGCGGCGCATTGAGCCATGCAAACCCCTTTTGCAATATCTTATGTTAGAATAGAATGATATTTCCTACCTATATATAGAAAGGGAGGGTCACATGCGACGAAAAAGGTTGTTTTTGACAGCACTCATAGCGCTCTGTTTGGGTCTTACGGCATATGCCGTTCAGGGAGAAGCCGCAGCGGCAAAAGGGGTAATCTCGAAGGAAGGCAAAGCATGCGTAGCGTGCCATGAAAGCCAATCACCGGCCTTTGTCAAGGAATGGAAGACCAGCAAACATGCGGCAAAAGGCGTTGACTGTTACACCTGCCACCGGGCAGACAAGGCCGATGTGGACGCCGTGGACCATTACGGGTACACCGTCGCAATCCTGGTGACCCCCAAAGACTGCGCACAATGCCACGCGCAGCAGGTGAAGGAAATGACGACGAGTTACCACGCAAAGGCGGGCAATATCCTGAACTCGCTCGATAACTATCTGGGAGAGGTCGTGGGTGGCCCGGAGGCAGTAGCCGTGGGATGCATCCAGTGCCACGGGTCCAAGGTAAAAGTGCTCGCTAACGGCAAGCTTGACACCAACACCTGGCCCAACACCGGCATCGGGAGGATCAACCCCGACGGTTCCCTGGGTTCCTGCACCGCCTGTCATGCGCGGCACGATTTTTCCAAGGCCCAGGCGCGGGAACCGGAGGCCTGCGGCAAATGCCATCTGGGTCCCGACCATCCGCAAATCGAAGTTTACCAGGAATCAAAACATGGGATTCTCTACGTGGCAAACAAGGAACGGCTGAACCTGCACAAGGACTCCTGGGTCGTGGGAAAAGACTACAGCGCCGCCCCCACCTGTACAACGTGCCACATGGGCGCGACGCCCAAACAGCCTTCCACGCACGATGTGGGCGCCCGTATCAGCTGGACCCTCAGACCGCCGATTTCGAAGAAGCTTGAAAACGCGGACAAGAGGCGGGAAAATATGAAAGACGTCTGCTCCAATTGCCATGCCGCCCCTTTTGTCTCGGGTTTTTATCAGCAATTCGACAATCTCGTGGACCTGTATAACAATAAATTCGCAAAACCCGCCATGGCGATCAGAAATGAACTCATGGAAAAGGGAAAATTGACGCGCGCTGATTTCGATGAGAAACTCGACTGGATGTACTGGGAACTCTGGCACCATGAGGGCAGGAGGGCGCGGCACGGGGCGTCGATGTCCGGGCCGGATTATGCCTGGTGGCACGGCATATATGATGTGGCTAAAAACTTCTACACCGAGTTCCTGCCGGAAGTGAAGCGGGTTGCCGGACCCGAACTCTACGCGGAGCTTACGAAAAAATATCTCGAGCCGGATGTGCGCCATGAATGGTTTCTCAAAGGCATGAGCAAGGAGCAGCTTGAAAAAACCAAAAAGTTCTATGAAGAACGGTACGGCAAGGGCGAAGGCCCGGCTAAATAGGGTTTTCATTTGCGGCGGGGCGGCAATGCCCCGCCTTTTCTGTCTCAATCCGCTCTGAGCTTGACTTTCCCCCTCACTATGATATTCTTTTACCATGTTGAACGCTTCCCCGGACGCGGTTCTCTGGCCGCTTGCCGTCTATTTCGCCGCCGTCGTCGTCATCGTAACGGTCATGATAACGCTCTCCTTTGTCCTGGGAGAGCGGCACCAGGACAGGCAGACCGGGGAGCCGTATGAATCCGGGATCCTCTCTACCGGCACCGCCCGCGTGCGTTTCGATATCAAGTTTTATCTCATCGCGATGTTCTTCGTCATCTTCGACCTTGAAGCGGTGTTTATCTTCGCCTGGGCCGTGTCTATCCGCGAAACCGGATGGGCCGGCTACACGGAAATGCTGATCTTCATAGGCGTCCTCGTTGCCGCGCTCGCCTATCTCTGGCGGCTCGGGGCGTTGGAATGGGGCTCGTTCATAAGAAGACGCTCATGAACCGAAGAAAAATAGTTAACCACCGATAACCACAGATGAAAAGCAAAATCAGTAATTTAGTTCATTTAAGGTTTTGACTTATCAGGTGATACGGGAATTTGAATTATCTGCGTTTATCTGTGTTCATCTGTGGTTCCAATCGCCGTTTTTAGGATGAAAGGATCTGCTTCCCCATGAAATGGTCGCTGAGCAAACCGGACTCGCCTCTGGACAACTCGATCGAGGATGCCGTGCGCGAGAGCCTCATCCTGACGACGCTCCATGATATTGTCGGGTGGGGACGTAAAAATTCCATCTGGCCGTTTAACTTCGGGCTCTCCTGTTGTTTCGTGGAAATGGCGACGAGCCTCACGAGCAAGTACGATATCGCCCGGTTCGGCGCCGAGGTGATCCGCGGCACGCCGCGCGAGGCCGACACAATGATCATCGCCGGAACCGTGTTTATCAAAATGGCGCCGGTCATCAAGCGGCTCTACGAACAGATGATGGAGCCCCGGTGGGTCATTTCCATGGGGTCCTGCGCCAATTCCGGCGGCATGTACGACATTTACAGCGTGGTCCAGGGCGTGGACAAGTTTCTTCCCGTCGACGTCTACGTGCCTGGCTGCCCGCCGCGGCCCGATGCTTTCGAGGAGGGCCTTCTTATGTTGAGCAAGAAGGTCGGCAAGGAACGGCGGCCTCTGACCTGGGTCGCGGGACCGCAGAACATCGTGCGGCCGGAGATGCCGTCGATGCGGGACCTGAAACGCGACGAACGAAGCAAGGCCACGATCCTTCGTCCCGTGGATGAAGTGTGAAATAATTCAGTCAAGGGGACGTAGAAATCCTAAGCACGCATCAAAATCTAAAATATTGCCACGAAGACACTAA